>NZ_FMWY01000002.1:0-184981 GCF_900103145.1 Nitrosospira sp. Nsp18
AAATCATCTTCGATGCACTAAAATGAATTCCTTTCCTTATGGCACAACGTTAACTGCAAAACTGTTTCGGTAACCTTTTTCTATGGCGCAACGCGTTTGGGCAGTTCATTGCTCCCTATGCGAAATCCTGAGCTTGGCCTGTGCTAACGAGAAAAAAAGCAGCTATTGGCATTATTCGTTCCCGGGTATAGAATCTAAGAAGCCATGAACCCACGACGCCATATCCACCCCGTCATGCTTGTACTGTTCGTCACTATGATGACGAACGCATTTAGCTGGGCGTTTAACGGCGAGGTTTTCGCTCATGAGCTCGATCATGAGCATCACGTTCTTTCTCTCGATCCCACAGCGCATCTTGAGGCCCATCAGCATGCGGCTATAAACGATGAGGGCCATCTGGATGCCGCTACTCATTTGTGTCTTCACGCGGCAGGGCAGTATCAGCCTTTTTTCTTTACAGCTCCTTTAACTGTACCCACTTTCACCGGCATGGAAGTTCCGGGGGTCTTTGTCTCTGCCACCGTTCCCGAATCCATTCCCGAGTCACCTCTGCATCCACCCCGAAACATCCTGGCAAGCTGAACCTGCAAGTCTCGCACGCGTATCCCCCTGGCATTGCTATGGGCGGACCAGGCTCGCCGGGAGAATACTCGAGGCCTTTATCCTCGTGCCCATTGTGCCGCTGCGCCTGTGCAGACTTGCCGCATTCTCATCTGCGTAAGGACCGGCTGACTCATAGTAGCGCCGGTTACGGAGTTTGGTATCACGCGTAGCCTTGCGGAGGATTTTCATGAGCTTTGATGTATCGTTCGCGCCGTCACGATATTCCGTGCTGGCTGGATGGCTTATTCTTGTGCTGAGTTGGCATTCTTCGGCAATTGCAGAAGGTACCTTTGCCGGCGTCATTCCCGACAGAAGCCTGCGCGTTTCCGATGTGCTCCAGCCTGAGGAGAAGGACGACTTGACTTTACGGGATGCCGCGCTGCTTGCATTGCAGCGCAATCCCGAACTAGCCTCTTTTGCCAAGGAGGTGCGCGCCCTGGAAGGCGCAACGCTTCAAGCAGGACTGCTGCGAAACCCCGAGTTATCGGTCAACGTCGAAAATGTCGGAAATATTCAGCCACTGCAGGGCGATATAAACTCGCAAAAGGCGGTTGCGCAAGAGGTTGTGCAACAAATCACGACTATCCGCATCAGCCAGCTGATCGAGCTCGGCGGGAAACGCGCAGCCCGGGTCAACGCGGCGCTGCTAAATGAAGAACTGGCAGGTAAAGACTATGAAACAAGACGGGTGGAACTCATCGCCCGGATAGCAAATACCTTCACGGAAGTGCTGGCCGCACAAGAACGTGTGCGACTTGCCGAGGATAATCTGCAACTGGCACAGAGGGTAGTCAGCACGACCGGGAGACGTGTCCAGGCCGGGAAGGTGCCTCCCATCGAGGAAACCAGGGCCGGAGTGACACTCTCCACCACCCGGATCGAGCTTGAGCAAGCGCAGCGTGATCTGGCGTCGGCGCGCAAACGGCTGACGCTGCTATGGGGCAACGCTTCCCCGCGATTTACCCGAGCGCTGGGAAATCTTGAATCATTGATCACCCTGCCAAGCTTTGAAGTTCTCGCGGAACGCGTTCTCAGCAGCCCTGCAGCGCTTCGCGCCATGAAAAATATAGAACAGCGTAAAGCGCTGCTGGAGGTGGAGCAGACCCGGCGGATACCGAATCTGACCGTAAACGCGGGTGTCATTCACCACGCGCTGCTCGGTGGCAATACGGCTGTGGTCGGCCTTGTGATGCCGTTGCCATTTTTCGACCGTAATCAGGGCAGTGTCCGCGAAGCGCATCAACGTGTAGATAAGGCCATCGACGAGCAGGCAGCCATCGACCTGCGGCTTAAAGCCGAGCTCACGCTGGCGTATGAGACTTTGTCGAGTGCGCAAAACGAGGTGGGTATACTGCGCGACGAAATTCTGCCCGCGGCCAAAAGCGCGTTCGAGGTTACCAACAAAGGCTATGAGCTGGGTAAGTTTGGATTTCTTGAAGTGCTGGATGCGCAACGCACTTTATTCCAGAACAGAATTCTTTATGTGCGCGCGCTTGCGAATTACCACCGCCTGGTCAATGAAATCGAACGCGTGATTGCAGCACCCATCGATGCGGCGGTAAGTCCTGCTGCAATCAACGGCCAAAATACAAATGGCACAAATGACGCAAATGGGGATTCAAGGAGCACATTGTGAATAAGCGCCAAAGGATATCGATTGCCGTTGTCATCGTAACAGGGATCTTCCTGGGTGGATTAATCCTTATCTGGAACAAGGCTCCTTCTCCCGATACCCCACATGAGGTTCATGATGAAGCTGCTGCCACCGGCGCTCACGAGGACCATGAAACCAGTAACCACCCAGCGACGGAAAGGCGAGCCGGACAAGAGCCTGGCAAAGGTCCCCGAGGAGGAAAACTGTTCATCAAAGACGGCTTCGGCGTAGAGGTTACTATTTTTGAAAAAGGGGTGCCCCCGCAATTGCGCCTCTACCTCTATGAAAACAGGAAGCCGCTTCCGCCCACTGCCGGGAAAGTAACGGTCACGCTATCCCGGCTGGGTGCGCCGGCGCAGATATTCAACTTCAAGCCTGAGGCCGACTATCTGCTGGGCGATCAGGTAGTGGAGGAACCCCACTCATTCGATATGGCAATTGCTGCCGAACACGACGGTGAAACTTTTCGCTGGGGTTACAGCCAGGTCGAAGCACGGGTAGCAATGCCGGAGGAAATGCTGAAAAGCAACGGCATCGAAATACATACTGCCGGGCCGGCGACGCTCAAGCTGACACTCAAGCTGCCGGGCGAGATCGTATTCGATGAGCATACCATCGTGCAGGTCGTACCCCGCTTGCCCGGCATCGTGGATGCCGTCAATCGGCATCATGGCCAGCATGTGCAGAAAGGCGAGGTACTTGCCGTCATCGAAAGCATGATGCTGGCTGATTTACGCAGCCAACTCTTCGCAGCGCGAAAACGGCTGGGGCTGGCGCGGATCACATTTGAACGTGAAAAGCAGTTGTGGGAAGAAAAGATCTCCGCAAAGCAGGATTATCTCACCGCCCGGCAGGCGCTGGTCGAAGCCGAGATCGCCTCGGATCTTGCCTTATCCAAATTGTGCACGCTCGGCGTGCGGCCTGAGGCAATTTATCAGGAGCGTGATCTGTCCCGCTATGAGATCCAGGCGCCGATTCCCGGCCTTATTACCGCCAAAGCCATAGCCCAGGGCCAGACGCTTAAAGAGGATACGGCCATCTTCACCATAGCCGACGTGTCTACCGTATGGGCGCAAATCACGGTTTATGCGAAAGACCTGGATGTGCTAAAGATCGGGCAGAAGGCGAAGGTAAAAGCAACGGCGATCGATGTGGAGGGCGAAGGGGAAATCTCCTACATCAGCGCCCTTGTTGGTGCCGCGACGCGCACTGCCACCGCGCGGATCATACTGGATAACAAGGACGGCAGATGGCGGCCGGGCATGTTTGTCACAGCCGAACTGGTGGCCGAAGAAATTCAAGTGCCTGTCGCGGTTTCGGTGAATGCCATCCAGACGCTAAACGACTGGTCGGTGGTGTTTGGCCGCTACGGTGAACACTTTGAAGCACGTCCACTGAAGCTCGGCCACAGCGATGGCAAGATGGTTGAGGTGCTGAGCGGACTCTCCGCTGGAGAGCAGTACGCCACAGGCAACAGCTTTATCATCAAATCCGAACTCGGCAAGGCAGGTGCATCCCATGATCACTGAAAATCGATGCAGCCAAACGGCAAACTGTAGGTCAGCCGAGATTTTTCCGATGGTCATACACCATGATTGAACGCATCTTGCAAGGTTCGATACACCAGCGCGGCTTCGTGATAGGCGCGGTACTGGCCATGGCCGCGGTTGGCGTTTACAGTTTCCAGAAGCTGGCTATTGACGCCGTACCGGACATTACCAATGTACAGGTACAGATAAATACCTCGGCGACAGGCTATTCGCCGGTGGAAGCAGAGCAGCGTGTGACCTTTCCGATCGAGACGGTCATGGCCGGCCTTCCCAACCTTCACTACACCCGATCCCTCTCTCGCTATGGCTTATCCCAGGTAACGGTTATTTTCGAGGATGGCACCGACATCTATTTCGCGCGACAGTTAGTGAATCAGCGCATCCAGGAGGCCAAGGCCAAACTGCCTGTTGGAATTGTGCCCACGATGGGACCGATCTCCACCGGCCTTGGAGAAATCTTCATGTGGACCGTTGGCGCGGAGAAAGATGCGCAAAAGCCGGACGGCACTGCATATAGCACGATCGACCTGCGGGAGATTCAGGACTGGATTATCCGGCCCCAGTTACGCATGGTTAAAGGGGTAGCGGAAGTCAACGCCATAGGTGGCTACGTCAAGCAATTTCACGTCACACCCTATCCCGACAAGCTGCTCTCCTTTGGACTGACATTACAGGATGTCATCATTGCCCTGGAGCGAAATAATCTTAACGTAGGCGCAGGCTATATCGAAAAAAGCGGTGAGCAATACCTGGTTCGAGTGCCGGGGCAGGTAGTGGATCTGGATGAAATCGCCAATATCATTTTCGGTTCGCGCCAGGGTATACCCATACGCATCAGGGACGTTGCGGATGTCCTGATAGGCAAGGAACTGCGCACCGGCGCCGCAACACAAAATGGTGAGGAAATAGTCCTTGCCACCGCACTCATGCTGATTGGAGAGAACAGCCGAGCGGTTTCTCATGCTATCGCCGACAAGCTGATTGAGGTAAACCGGACCCTGCCGGAAGGCATCGTCGCCACGCCGGTATACGATCGCACCGATCTGGTGGACAAAACCATCTGGACGGTCGCGACCAACCTGTTCGAGGGCGCAACCCTGGTAATCCTGGTGCTGTTCCTGTTTCTGGGAAACCTGCGTGCTGCACTGATTACCGCGCTCGTTATTCCGCTTTCGATGCTGTTCACCTTCAGCGGCATGGTTGCCAATCATGTCAGCGCCAATCTGATGAGCCTGGGGGCGCTTGATTTCGGCCTGATCGTCGACGGTTCCATCGTGATCGTCGAAAACGCCATCCGGCGGCTCGCGCACGAGCAGGCGCGGCTGGGACGACTGTTGACTCCAGCCGAGCGCTTTGCTGTGGTCTTCGATGCATCTCGGGAGGCCCGGCGAGTGCTGATCTATGGCGAACTAATCATCATGGTGGTCTATCTGCCGATCTTCGCGTTGTCAGGCGTGGAAGGAAAGATGTTTCATCCCATGGCTTTCACGGTCGTGATCGCACTGGTCGGCGCGATGATTCTCTCCGTAACATTCATCCCGGCGGCAATTGCGCTCTTCCTCTCCGGCAAGGTAGCGGAAAAAGAAAGTCCGGTAGTAGTGTGGGTGAAGAATATGTATGTGCCGGCCCTAACGGCGGCGATGCACAACAAGGCGCTGACGGTCACGCTGGCGGTGGTGATTGTGGTGCTGTCCGGCTTGCTGACGACGCGAATGGGCAGCGAATTCATACCCAGCCTCAATGAAGGAGATATAGCTCTCCATGCCATTCGCATCCCGGGAACGAGCCTGACTACTGCGGTCGAGATGCAGGACGAACTGGAGAAAACAATCAAGACATTTCCCGAAGTGGAGAGGGTGTTCTCCAAGATCGGGACCGCCGAAATTGCGACCGATCCGATGCCGCCGAGCGTGGCGGATACCTTTGTTATCCTGAAACCCCCGTCGGAATGGCCGGGGCCGCACCATACAAAGCCGCAGCTGGTCGCCGCGATTGAACGGGCGGTGCGGGAAGTACCGGGTAACAATTACGAGTTCACCCAGCCGATACAGATGCGTTTTAATGAACTGCTTTCGGGCGTGCGTGCGGATGTCGCCGTAAAAGTATTCGGCGACGACATGGATACGCTGCTCGCTGTAGGAGAGGAGATCGAAAAAGTTCTAGGCACCATCCCTGGCGCAGCGGACGTGAGGACCGAGCAGATCACCGGATTACCGGTACTGTCCATTCAAATGGATCGGGCGAAGATGGCACGTTTCGGTTTGAATGCTGTGGATGTGCAGGATGCCGTCGCCATTTCCATTGGTGGAAGAAGCGCGGGCACTATTTACGAGGGAGATCGCCGCTTCGATCTGCAGGTCCGATTGCCGGAATCCCTGCGCAGCGATATCGAGACGCTCGAGCGTTTACCCGTCAGGCTGCCCGCTTCCAACATGGCGGTTGCCGCGGCGCCTGCTGCCGGCGTAGTTGGCTACGTCCTGCTGGGCGAGGTGGCTAATCTGGAAGTTGTCCAGGGACCTAATCAGGTAAGCCGTGAAAACGGCAAACGCAGGGTAGTGGTTACCGCCAACGTGCGTGGCAGGGACCTGGGATCCTTCGTGGAAGAAGCGGAAGCGCTCATCGCAGAGAAGGTGAAGAGTCCGCCGGGTTATTGGATAACCTGGGGAGGGCAATTCGAGCAGTTGATTTCAGCCGCGAAGCGCCTTCAGATTGTCATTCCTGTGGCCCTCGGATTGATTTTTGTCCTGCTCTATACCATGTTCGGCAATGTCCGGGACGGACTACTGATGTTTAGCGGCGTTCCTTTCGCGCTTAGCGGCGGAATTGTGGCGTTGTGGTTGCGGGATATCCCTCTGTCCATTTCCGCCGGCGTGGGATTTATCGCCCTGTCTGGCGTAGCCGTGCTCAACGGCCTGGTCATGCTGGCGTTTATCCGTGATTTACGCGCGCATGGCATGGCCCTGGATGAAGCCATTCAAACCGGCGCCCTCACCCGTTTGCGCCCGGTATTGATGACGGCATTGGTGGCAGCGCTTGGGTTCGTCCCCATGGCGCTCGCAACCGGAACAGGTGCGGAAGTGCAGCGGCCACTGGCAACCGTGGTAATCGGAGGCATTCTTTCGTCTACCGCCTTGACCCTGCTGGTACTGCCCATATTGTACCGCCTGGTTCACGGCAACGATAATGATCGCGATGGAATCTTATCGGTTAAAAATTGAGCCCGTTTCTACCTGCACTATGTTGCTCAACTGCTGTAGAGCTGATCTACACGCAGAGGTGAATATCCACCGCTTACTGCATTCCACGCCAAAAAAAACCCTAACGTCCCGTCTGCATGTCGTGACCCGATATGAAGATGGGCGAAAGTACTTATTTAATCTGCCGATCTCGCCTTTTGTGGGGAAACGGTATGATGTCTGGAGTTGTGCCTCGTTGTCCAACTTCAGAAAGGAAAACCATCATGCTAAAAGTTGCTCTATTTGTACGATTACAAGCCAAACCAGGGAAGGAAACCGATGTAAGCAATTTTCTCGAACAGGGACTTACACTCGCGAACCAGGAAGCCGAGACGCCAGTATGGTTCGCTCTTCGCCTGGGACCGTCCACTTTCGGCGTTTTCGATGCATTCACCGATGAGGCGGGGCGGTCGGCGCATTTATCCGGTCAGATCGCAGAAGCACTGAGCGCCAACGCAGCTGATTTACTGACGGAACCCCCGCAGATTGAGTATATAGACGTACTCGGCGCGAAGCTTCCACTCTGACGCCATCAGCTACGAGAACCGGGGGTAGCGCGAAGGAGCGGAGCAGATAATCCACCCGCTCCTTCGGATATTCGATCCCCTAAAAGCTTATCCTCCTTCCATCCCCGGGATTTAAGTTAAAATATTTTTTTGATCATACGCGCACATTAATTTTCATGAAAAAAACTCGCGCTCCTCATCGCACCAAATCTCCGCGCGTAGTGCAAGAGCTTTGCCGCCTGGCGGCGGGGCTTGCCGCTTCAGGCAGCCGTATAGAAGACGCCTTCTGGGAAAACCGGCTTGCGGCAAAGATACACGCCCAGCTGCGGACAAGCGACGATCAAAATCTCGAAGCGGCGCTGGATCAGCTTTATGACACAGACCCGGCGGGTTATAGCGAGTTCATTTATGCCATAGAGGCGGCAATTGAATGCAGCATATTGACACATGAAGATCGACGCTATGATGTGCTGATGTTTGCCGTGCCGGTGCTGACCTGGTCGCGATTTTCAATTCCTTCGGGGCCAGTAGACGAAGCAATGCTGGCCAATTTGCGGGTACAGTTGCAGACCCATGTGCTGGCGCCGAATGTTCAGTTCGTGCTCGCGGATTGTCTGTTCAGTCCCGACCAATTGCCGCGCGGCTATCACCTTACACATGAGCTGGCCGGCAAGCTATGGTCGGCAGCGGTGGCTGGAGAGCGTATGTTGCATATGAACCCCAACCGGCTAGCCGAAACCGGCCGTTTTCTCTCCGATACACGTTATCTTCTAGGGGGCATCGCGGCGCCGCAAGGAAAGGCCATGTTCCGCTGGCAGCAAGCGAACGGGGTTGGCGAGACCAGGAACAGCAACCTTCCGGCTCTGATGTTATCAAAAGAGGAAATTGTGCTTGCATGGCAGACTCACGGCGGTGAAGCTTTACGGCAGTTGTTCCTGGGGTGCGCGTTTGAATTACTGATACCCGATGGCTTTTTTTCGGCCTGGCGCATGGCGGATCGCCTCGCCCGGCCCTATTCCACGCATGCGACCGTTAATTTCCTGCAAACTACACTGAATATCTCACCAAACAGGCTGCGTGCGGTAATCGCGCCTTTCTATGATCAGTGGCTGGAAGAATACCGTATAGGTTTCACGCTCAAGGATCGCAACGAGGTGCTGTACGGGATAGTATGGGCATTGGTTGGCGATGAAGATGAGAGCAGCGATATCGTCACCCAAATCGAAACGACCTTGCGGGAATGCGGCATAGGTCATACCATGTTGCTGCAAAATCATTTTCTTCTGGACTATTGCGAGGAGTGTGGCGCTCCATTGTTTCCAAACCCGGAAGGCGAAGTGGTTCACGCTGAATTTCCGGAAGAAGGCGAAGTAGCGCCAATACATTTACATTAAGATACACTCTTTGTCCGCTTGGAATACATCCCTGAAATATCCTTGAGATACCTTTCAGGTGGCGCTAAATTTTCGACTGAAGGGAATCATGGACCGAAAAATCGTCAAGTCTGAACAGGAATGGCAAAAGCAGCTTACGCCTCAGCAGTACCATGTTTGTCGCGAGGGCGGTACCGAGCCCGCTTTCACAGGTGAATACTGGAATTGCCACGATAAAGGCGTATACCGTTGCGCATGCTGCGGTGCTGCGCTATTCAGTTCGGATACCAAGTTCGATTCAGGCACGGGTTGGCCTTCTTTCTGGCAACCGGTGGCCCCGGCCAATGTCACAGCCGAGGAAGATAACAGCTTTTTCATGCACCGGACTGAGGTATTGTGTGCCCGCTGCGACGCACACCTGGGGCATGTATTCGACGACGGACCTGAGCCAACCGGTTTACGCTATTGCATCAATTCCGGATCACTCAAGCTCGATCGGGGAACAGGCAATATATAAGCGGCTCGATTGCTTTATCAGTACGGCATATCTTTTTTATGACACTGAAAGACATGCCGGGCGTTTTAGTGGAAATCTAGCTCGACCGTTCGTCATTCGTCCGGCCTTTTTTACCTCATTCGTCCAGTCTTTTTTAGCCAGGACGGAGAATTATCTGTCGGGGCTAAAATCTCCCGCAATTTAAGCGTCTATATTCGCTCATCTTTCTGGAAAATTTGAATAGATTTTTACGTGGCTAACGGCCATAATTACTCTTCAACGGCTCCTGCCGGCCCAGTTGGACATTATGAAGCTTCTTTTTGATCTCTTTCCGGTAATCCTGTTTTTCGTTGCTTTCAAAATTTATGGCATCTACGCGGCCACTGCCGTTGCCATTGGCGCCACTTTTGCGCAAATCGTCTGGGTCTGGTTTCGCCACGGCAAGGTGGATACCATGCTGTGGGTCAGCCTTGTTATCATCGTTATTTTCGGCAGTGCAACATTGATCCTGCAAGATGAAACATTCATCAAGTGGAAACCGTCGGTACTTTACTGGCTTTTCGCCGCCGCGCTACTGTTGGCCCACCTGGTTTTCAAGAAGAACTTGATCCGTGTCATGATGAAAGAACAGATCAAGCTGCCAGACCCCGTATGGGGCCGCCTCAACGCCAGCTGGGCGGCATTTTTCGCGTTAATGGGCGGAGCGAATCTTTACGTGGCTTTCAATTATGATACTGATACCTGGGTCAACTTCAAGCTGTTCGGGTTTATGGGTCTGATGGTGGCTTTTGTCCTGTTACAAGGTGTGATGCTGGGTAAATACATACAGGACAGTGAGGATAAGGAAGCGTGATGTTCTATGCGATAAACGGGGAAGATATACCCGACAGCCTGGAAAAAAGGATGGCGGTCCGTCCGGAACATCTGGAACGCATCAAGGTATTGCAGGAAGAGGGGCGTCTTATCCTGGCTGGACCATACCCGGCAATCGATAGCCCCGACCCAGGCCCGGCAGGATTTTCCGGTAGCCTGATCGTAGCCGAATTCGAATCACTGGAAGCAGCGCAAACCTGGGCAGAAGCCGATCCATATGTCACTTCCGGCGTATATGGCAAATTGACGGTCAGGCCATTCAGAAAAATTTTACCTTAAATAAAACCGTTGAGTACAATTGAATTGATCAAGCAGAAACTTTCTGTTCTTGAACCGGAAAAAATTGAAATCGTGGATGAGAGCGCCAGGCATGCAGGGCATGAAGGCGCTAAAAGCGGTGGCGGGCATTATTTACTCACCATTGTTTCCCATAAATTTTCCGGGAAATCCGCGTTGGCGCGACATCGTCTGGTCTATACCGCGCTGCAAGAGATGATGCATAAGAATATTCACGCCTTAAGTGTAAAAGCGTATACTCCCGAAGAAATTTGATTTTGATCCCATGACAAGGAAGCCCCATGTATTTTATTAAATTTTCCCAACTAACAGCGCTAGGTATTTCCGGGCTGATTGCCGTGACGGCTGTTCAGGCTCAAACTGGGTCGTCCATGGCGAAGGTGAATGGAGTCGCCATTCCTCAGTCACGCATTGAATTTATAATGAAAGCGCGCGCTGCCCAGGATCAGCCGGATTCTCCTGAAGCCAGAAAAGCCTTGCGTGAGGACCTCATAACCGAGGAAGTAATCGCTCAGGAAGCGAAAAAAAAGGGACTCGACAAGGACCTGGATTTCGTAACCCAACTCGAGATGGCTCGTCAAACAGCCCTGGTTAGAGCTTATCAGGTCGATTACATAAAAAACCACCCGGTTAGCGATGAAGAGCTGCGCAAGGAATATGAAACGGTCAAAACTCAGATGGGTGACAAAGAATACAAGGCGCATCATGTTTTAGTTGCTAGCGAGGCAGAAGCTAAGGATATTATCGCGCGTATCAAAAAAGGTACCAAGCTTGAGAAGATTGCCGAGGAAAAATCCCTGGATACCGGTAGCAAAAATAAGGGTGGCGAGCTCGACTGGAGTCCTGCTGCAAGCTATGTCCAGCCCTTTGCCGAAGCCTTGACTAAATTGACCAAGGGTCAGCTCACCGAACAACCGGTAAAAACGCCCTTCGGCTGGCATGTTATACGGCTGGACGACGTGCGGCCCCTGAAGGTTCCTCCATTCGAAGAAATAAAGCAGAACCTGGCCCAGCGCGTATTGCAACGTCAATTCGCGGCATCTGTCGGCGAGTTGCGATCCAAGGCGAAGGTTGAATAACTCGTATTCAAATGCTCGCTAGATAAAAAGGCGGTCGGTGACCGCCTTTTTTTACGAGCGCAATTTGAACAGGTCCAAGGAAAAACCCGAACTTTCGCCTTCTGAATCGGATCAAGTTACTATCTGCATGCGTGGCGCCAGTGCGCATAATAACTCGTAGCCAACCGTACCGGCTGATTGCGCCACCTCGTCAACGGGCATTCCCTTTCCCCAGAGCGTTACCGGGGTACCCACCCCGGCGTTTTCTATTTCGGTCAGATCTACATGCAGCATATCCATGGATACACGCCCGACAATGCGGGTGCGCCTGCCGTTCACCAGTATAGGGGTGCCAGTAGGCGCGTGACGCGGGTAGCCGTCGGCGTAACCGCCCGCGACAATTCCCACGCGCATCGGCCCCTGTGTACGAAAAGTATGACCATATCCGACGCCATCTCTCGGCTCAAGCGTTTGCACCGCGATGATCTTGCTCGATACCGTCATCGCCGGGTGCAGATCCAGCTCGTCAGCAGGGGTGTCGGCGAATGGGGAGGCGCCATAAAGCATGATGCCCGGCCGTACCCAATCGGCATGTGTTTCGGGAAAACGGAGGATAGCAGCGGAATTAGCCATTGAACGGGGCAGATACCGCCCTTCGGCGGCAGCGTTGAAACGTTGTAGCTGCGCGGCGATGCTCTCGCTTCTGCAGGGCTCGTCTGCGCGGGCAAAATGCGTCATCACGGTAATTTGACCTACGGCAGAATTCGCTTTGAGGGTTTCCAGCGCAGCGGGAAACTCATCAAGCGTAAATCCCAGCCGATTCATGCCGGTATTGAGCTTCAGAAATACATCTAGCTTGCCGCGGGGCCTGGATGCCGACAACATCGCGAGCTGCTCGCGGTGATGGATTACGGTGCTTAAGTGGTATTGCTCGATCCAACCTAATTCGCTTATATCGAAAAAACCTTCGAGTAGCAAAATCGTCTGGCGATAGCCCGCCTCCCGCAGCCGCACGGCAGCGTCCAGCTCAAGCATTGCGAACCCTTCTGCTCGAGCTAGTGCTTCGGCGGCACGCAGTAGCCCATGGCCATATGCGTCAGCCTTGATCACTGCCATCACGCGCGAGTTGGGGGCGTGGCGGCGAACGACGGACAGATTATATTCGAGTGCGGAGAGATCGATCAGTGCCTGGATGGGGCGTGACATCAGCAGGGCAACCTCTGAATAAATCCACTGCAGAGGATTCTGGATTTAGGCAGAGGTTTCTTGGGACATAACAAATATTTCATCAGTGATCCTGAATCAGATGGTTTCAATTTTATAGCACAACGGTTTCGTGATATTGCCCGGATGAGCATTGTATAATTCCTCGCCTTACGGGTGAGAAAGTTTTAGGAGAGCAAAGCTTGAAACGCGGATTCTATACCATCATGGCAGCGCAGTTTTTCTCTTCGCTGGCGGACAATGCGCTGCTGGTCGTCGCCATTGCGCTGTTGATAGAACTGCATGCGCCTGCTTACCTCACTCCGATGCTCAAGTTTGTGTTCGTGTTGTTTTATGTGATTCTTGCCCCGTTCGTTGGCGCTTTTGCCGATTCCATGGCCAAGGGGTGGGTAATGTTCATTAGCAATAGCATCAAGATCGTAGGTTGCAGTCTGCTTTTTCTGGCATCGCATCAGTATTTTGCTCTAGCTGCCTATGCAGTCGTCGGGCTTGGCGCCGCTGCTTACTCTCCCGCTAAATACGGCATACTCACTGAACTGCTGCCCCCCGAAAAACTGGTCGTAGCCAATGGCTGGATCGAAGGTTTGACCGTTGCCTCCATCATAATAGGCACGGTGCTGGGCGGGCTACTGATCTCACCCTCGGTCTCCGCCATGTTTTTGACGCTCGACTTTCCACTCATAGACACAGGTGTGAATACCGTCGCGGAAGCCGCCATACTTCTTATCGCCGTATTCTATACCACCGCCGCCATCTTCAATCTGTACATTCCCAATACCGGAGTTGACCACCGCGTTCTCAAGAAAAACCCTGTATTCCTGATACATGAGTTCGGGCATTGCATGAAGCTGTTATGGACAGACAAGCTCGGGCAAATTTCGCTGGCTGTCACTACGTTGTTTTGGGGGGCGGGGGCAACCCTGCAATTTATCGTGCTGAAATGGGCCGATATCGCGCTCGGCTATCCGCTAAGTAAAGCTGCGCAATTACAAGGCGTAGTGGCCGTAGGGATCGCGGTAGGCGCCGTTATCGCGGCACGGTTGGTGTCGCTCCGGCAGTCGGTAAAAGTGATTCCTCTTGGCATCGCCATGGGCATCGTCGTAATAGCCATGATTCTGGCGCACGATTTGTGGATTGCGGTTCCGCTTTTAATGCTGATCGGCGGACTTGCTGGTTTTTTTGTAGTGCCGATGAATGCTCTGCTGCAACACCGCGGACACATCCTGATGGGTGCCGGCCACTCCATAGCAGTTCAGAATTTCAATGAGAACCTGAGTATTCTCACCATGCTGGCCGTGTATGCAATATTGGTGAGTTTCGACGTCCATGTTTACACCGTTATTGTTCTGTTCGGCCTCCTCGTGGCGATAATCATGGCGTTGATACGTCGATGGCATCTGCGTAACCAGAGCATTGAAGATTCATTGCATCTGATCGGCGCCCATAAAGGGCACTAGGGAATCTGAACAAATATTGAGAGCAGCCTGACCCTTTGGCTACGACTATAAATGCGTTGCCGGCTGTGCTTCCTGGCTTCCTGGCATCCTGGACTGAGCAACAACACGGCTCCGTTGCCTCGTGATCATTCCGACTTGCCCCAACGCTTCGCACCGGGCTTGCCAAAGGTTCCGGCGCATCAATGTTTTTCTGCTATAAAATCACCGGTCGGTCGGATAGCTCATTTTCTCCGCCCTTTCGCTCAGCGGGGAAATGCGTCTGCAAATGATTGCCGATCCCTTGGATTCCCGCAATTACCCCTGATTCGAACTGACCCAGACGAAAAGCTTCTTCCATTTCATGACAGATCTTTTCCCACTCCCCACTGCCGACTTTGCTGTTGATTCCACGATCCGCAACGATTTCAACATCGCGATCCGCAAGCAATAAATAAATAAGCACACCATTGTTATGCTCTGTATCCCAGACACGAAGCTGGGCAAATGCCTCCACGGCTCGCTCGCGTGCCGACTGATCTCTAAGCAGCGGCCACGTATTCAATGCTGCCTCCACCGCAAAAAGGATCTCCCCGTCATGGCTGACTTCAGTTCGGCTGATAGCCTGTTCGATTGCTATCAGCACGGCATCCGGAAATACACGCCGCACGGCCATAGAACTGGTAAAACAGTGCCGCAGTATGCGTGCAAAATTCATCTACCATCTCCCTGATGCGCCACCGCCTCCAAAGCCGCCGCCACCCCCACCAAAGCCACCGCCTCCTCCAAACCCACCCCTGCCGCCCATGCCACCGCCCGGCCAGCCACCGCGGCCCCCTCTAAAAACTCCCCCGCCAGGGCTGCCGAACAAGCTTACGAAAAATGCAAGGATAGCCGCAATGATGCCGATGACTATCGATGAAAAAAGCAGCCAGCCCAGAAATCCTGCGGAAGCGCTTATGATGCCGGCGCCGATGAAGCGCCCAAAAAAGGACTGCAATACTTTTGCCACGACGATGAGCATGATAAAAATCGGGATAATGTTATCCATCACCGCATTCCCAGAAGGAGCACGTTCGCCGCGCCTGGCTTGGGGCGGCGGCAATGGTTCTCCTTCGACCACGCTCATCGTTCGCTCGATACCGGCATCGATACCGCCGGCAAAATTGCCCTGCTTGAATTCAGGAACAATGACTTCATCGACTATGCGCTTTGCCAGGGCGTCCGGCAGCACGCCCTCCAGACCATATCCCACCTCTATACGCACCGTCCTGTCCTGCTTGGCGACTAACAGGAGTGCGCCGTCATCAATACCTTTTCGCCCGAGTTTCCACGCCTCGGCCACGCGAATCGAATATTGCTCGATAGTTTCAGGCTGAGTGGTGGGAACGATCAACACCGCAATCTGGCTGCCTTTTCTGGCTTCAAACGCAGCCAGTTTCTGTTCCAGTTGCGCGGCCTCATTAGCCGCCAGTGTACCGGTCAGGTCGGTAACGCGGGATTTAAGCGCTGGAATTGCCACCTCCGCCATCGACAAAGAGACGGAAAAGAGCAGCGCGAAGAATACAAGAGCTTTTCTTCCAGTTTGTCTCATAAAGAAAAGTTGAGGCGCGGCTTCAAGTTCCAGGGCCAGGTATTTAGATTCCCGCGAAGAATCTGTTTCCGCGGCTATGGCTTGCTGAAATCCACCTTCGGTGCAACTGAAATTGCTTTCTCGTTTTCAACGGCGAAGCTAGGCTTCACCTTGAACCCGAATACCATTGCCGTAAGGTTGCTGGGGAACGAACGCACAGTAATGTTGTACTCCTGGACCGCCTTGATGTAGCGGTTACGAGCCACGGTGATACGATTCTCGGTGCCTTCCAATTGTGCCTGCAATTCACGAAAATTGGCGTCCGATTTAAGTTGCGGATAGTTCTCCGCCACCACAAGCAAGCGCGACAGGGCGCTTGTCAGTTCCCCCTGGACACTCTGAAACTTCGCAAAGGCTTCAGGGTCGTTGATCAGCTCCGGCGTAGCCTGAATGCTTCCCACCTTGGAGCGGGCATTCGTTACGCCCAGCAGCACGTCTTTTTCCTGCGCGGCAAAACCCTTCACTACATTTACCAGATTGGGCACCAGGTCCGCGCGACGTTGATACTGATTCAGAACTTCCGCCCAGCTCGCCTTGATTTGCTCATCGGTAGACTGCAAGGTATTATAGCCACAGCCGCTCAAGGTAACGGCAAGAAGCAATGTCAAAGACCGCAGAAAATTAGTCATGGAATTCTTCCTGAAAAAAGCGTTGCTTCACATAGGTGGTAAATGGGGATTAATTATCCTAATGCAAGGGACCTCTGAATAAGTCCTCCATTGAGCGCTCATTTACCAACTGAGCGCAAAACGACGCGGACCGGAGCGCTGACGTTACCGAACTGCAAAGTAGGTCGGGCTCTGCCCGACATCCGTTTTTGATCGTCGGGCAGAGCCCGACCTACTCCTCCGACCATTCGCGTCGTTGCTCCCTTGCCTTGCGGGACGCAACGCCACGAAGCCGCAGCCGCCCTCCTGTTCTGACAAATCGTGTGACTTATTCAGAGGTTCCCAAAGTCTCCATTGTACGTCTGGCGAAACACAAATCCTCCCAGGCTTTCGCTTTTGCGGGCAATGTCCTCAGCAGATAAGCGGGGTGATAGGTGACAATAACAGGAATACCTGAATGCTGGTGCAATCTTCCGCGAAGGCTGCCGAGATTGGCATCGGTGTGCAGCAGATTCTCCGCCGCGACTTTTCCCAGCGCAATGATAAGCCTGGGCTTCATTAATTCGATTTGCCGCGCGAGATAAGGCTCGCATTGATGCGCCTCATGGGAGGTGGGGGCTCTGTTGTCAGGTGGACGGCATTTTACGATATTGGCGATGTAAACATTCTGACCGCGCTTCAGATCGATTGCCGCCAACATGTTGTCCAGCAACTTGCCGGCCTGCCCGACAAAGGGCTCTCCGGTAGCATCCTCCTGCGCACCGGGTCCTTCACCCACATAAAGCCAGTCGGCGTTTTTGTCACCTATGCCGAATACGGTGCGTGTGCGGGACTGAAACAGTGGGCACGCAATACAACCCTCAACGCTGGCTTTAAGTTCATCCCAGCCCATCCGCAAAATTTGCGCGCGCCTGTCTTCCTTTGCGTCTACATGGAGATCGGGAACGGGCTCAACGGCAACCTCGGCTTTCTCAGCAGAAGCGCGACCGTGCATTTCGGTCCTGGTACGCCACAGTGGCGTCAAGCCCAGTTCCTTGAGTATGTCCTTGCGCCTGGTTCGCCTGGCAACAGTCATAACACCAGTTCCATAACCAATGAGTCTTCACGGCCACCCATCGCAGGGTAATAATCCTTGCGTTTGGCGATCTGCGTGAACCCGATCCGTTTATATAGCCGGGCAGCGATATGATTGGATTCTCGTACATCCAGGAACATCGTCAACGCACGCTGTTCTCTGGCGATATGGATGAAATGCCGCAGCAATCTTTCACCCCAGCCCTTCCCCTGCGCTCCTGCAGCAATGCTAAGGGTCAGCAGATGCGCTTCCTGCGCTCCAATTGTCATCACACCGTACCCAAAGACGTCTCCATCCTGCTCTAAAACAAGGGAATGGTAACCGGACTGGAGCGAATCGCTGAAGTTTCCGCGCGTCCACGGAAAAAGAAAAACCTCTCGTTCGAGTGCTACCACCATATCCAGGTCTGCCGGAACCATCCGTCTTATCTGCGGCATCTCCTGGAATTGAGCACTCATCGCTCCTTCTCCTTTAGTGCTACTTTATTACGTATGTATAGTGGCGCAGCATGGGCAGGGTCGATACCCGATCCCTTTCTGAATTCTGCCGCAGCCAACTGAACTATGGCGCGGGCATTCGGCCTGAGGCCACTGATAACATGGCCGATACATCCATGGTAACGGCTTCGCAGTATTTCCTCATACATTCCAAAACCGCTGCCACAAACTGTCCAGTCGTTTCCTGAAACCAGGGGCGCATTGTGCGGCGAGCACAGTGCCGGTTCGCTCACCGGCAGCCATCCATCTGCTGTCCTCTTATACGCAGCATGATATATCTCGCTCATGCGCGCGTCGAGCGCGGCAATTACTCCGGCAACTGTTCCTTTTTCCCCGGCGTCCTGCGCCAATGCTTCCAACGTGCATATACCGATTACCGGCAGGTCTGCACCAAGTGCCAGCCCTTGAGTTACGCCGCACGCAATGCGCAAGCCGGTGAAAGACCCTGGCCCCGAGCCGAAAGCGATACCATCCAGTTGTCTCAGCGTCAAACCGGCCTCGTCCAGCGTGTGCCTCACCATAGGCAAAATCAGTTCAGAATGACGCTGTTCCGCAAGAATCTCCTGATTCAGGATCTCGCTATCCCACAATAGTGCAACCGAGCAATATTCAGTAGATGTATCGAGAGCGAGAATTTTCAAGGTAAAATTGAACGAATATTAAGTATTATACGAAGGCAAGATTCTGCCGACGGAAACTTCTGTTGAAATCGCGTTGTCAATTGATGAGCAACTCTTTACTCGCTTTTACTTGGTTGTACCTGGTTTTACTTTACCACCATCGGACGGAGGAGTCATGAGCATCACGTGGATTCTGGTCGCAAACGCAAGCGCAGCATATCTTTACGCAAATTACGGACCCAAGAAAGGACTACAGAAACTCAAGGAATTCAGACATGATGCCAGCAGGGAAAAGGGGCAGCATCTGGTTTCCGACCGTCCCGGACACAACAAGAGCCACGGCAACGGCTGCGGCTCCTATATTTCCTCCACCGATCCAAAACAACATGAAGCGCGGACCTTTGCCTGCCAGCTAGCCAGAGAACTGGAGCATGGCCGCACCACCAACAGTTATCAACGCCTGATCCTGGTTGTGTCAACTCCGTTCATGGGCCTGATCAACAGCAATCTGGGAAGCCATGTACGAAATTTAGTAAGCGATACTTTTGAAAAGGATTACACCAAAGCTAGCGAGAAATATCTGACAAGACACCTGGAAAGCTGCATTTATCTTTAATCATAAAAGAAACTCTGGCGTCGGGTTGCGCTATGCAAACCCGACCTCTTCTTTGGTATATTCGATAGTGCCGGCCTAATAAAAAAATCACTAAAAGTAGGGCGCAATAAGCAACGCGCATTGCGCCGTATGATTTTTCAATCGTTGGCCATCCCCTGATGTGTTGCCAAATCAAGGTTTATTAGAAGTCTCCAAAGGCCAGCAGCGAATCGGCGTATAAATCGAGCCGTTGCTGGTCTGTTCCGATTTAACCAGCGACCATTCCCGCACCCGCCAGGCCATGGGCTCGGGCAATTCAGGCAACGGTTGGCAGAAGGCATTCCTCATCAACGTTATGTGTGGCGCATAAGCTCGCTGCTCCAACAAAAACCCGGCCGTGGAGATTGCTTCCTGTAGCGCGCTCACCAGATTGGCAAGTGCGTGAGGAACCTTGGCTGGCGCCAGATAAACGATATGGTTATGTTTCCAGTAGCGAATCTCATCAATGACCAAATCAAAAGCAGGCAAGCTGGACTGGTTGATTCTATCGCCTGCCTCGTATAGCGCCTTCAGGCTGTCGGGATATACTTTTCCCACAAACACCAGCGTGAGATGAATGTTTTCTGCTTTTATTTTCCGTCCGCCGCAGAGCGATTCCAGCCGCAGTTGTTTTGCCAGTCCAGCCAGTTGCTTTTGCGCATCGTTGTCCGGCCATATTGCAAAAAAAATGCGGTAGGCTTTTCCCGCGCTTTCAGTATTTTCTTCAGTTGTCGGCATTATCCAAGGTAATCAGGCATACGGCCTCCGCCTCTATCCCCTCGCCCCTTCCAACCGGGCCCAGGCGCTCCGCAGTCTTGGCCTTGATGTTGATATCCTCCGGTTGCATCCGAAGGTCATGTGCAATGTTGCTCAACATACCCGGAATATACGGCGCCATCTTGGGCGCCTGCGCTATGATAGTGGCATCAATGTTCACGACCTTGTAACCACGCTCTGCCAGCAAGCCATAAACGTTATGCAACAGCACGCGGCTATCGATGTTTCTGTAACGGGGGTCGGTATCCGAAAAATGCCTGCCGATGTCGCCCAGCGCTGCCGCGCCCAGAAGCGCGTCGCATATCGCATGCAGCAGCACGTCTGCGTCGGAATGTCCGAGAAGACCCTTCTCGTACGGAATGGTCACACCGCCGATGATAAGCTTGCGGCCGTCAACCAGTTGATGTACATCGAACCCTTGCCCGATTCTTAACTTCTTCACCCTTTGCCTCTCTTCAGCTCTATGAATTCTCTTTCTCCGCTACCACTTAGCGGGCAAACAGTACCAAACGTTATCGGTGGTTTGGACTGAATTCCGGGTCAACCCCGGAATGACGAGATTTATGTTATTTTCTCAGAGATGGGATGATAGCTCATGGGTAAAACAGAGCACTCCGATCTCCCATTCAAAAATTTTTCAGTATCAGTTCCGCCAACGCCAGATCCTGCGGATAAGTCACTTTCAGATTGCGCGCATCGCTCAGGACCAGCTTGGGTTTCAGGCCGAGCGCTTCAATCGCGCCCGCATCGTCGGTCATGGTCATGCCGCCTGTCCTGCTCAAGGCCTCCACAAGTAGCCCGTGACGAAACATCTGTGGCGTTTGGGCCTGCCATAGATTCTCTCTCGATTCGGTACGCTCAACCCGGCCACTGCCATCGCTGCGCTTCAGCGTGTCTGCCACCGGAACCGCAAGTAGTCCTCCTACCTCATCGTCAGCCAGTTCATCCATCAACTTGTCGAGTTGCGCGTTGCTTAAACAAGGCCGTGCTGCATCGTGCACCAACACCCAGTCGTGATTTTTCATGGCAGAGGCTTCCCCTGCTGCTTTCAAACCATTCAGCACGGTTTCCGCACGGGTCGTACCGCCGCATTCGATCACGATCAATTTGTCAGAAAATTCCGACCAGTCATGCCGCATCCATTCTCTATCGGCAGGCGCAAGGATCACGAACACGGAAGTAATTCGCGAAGACCCGCACAGCGTCTTTAATGTTTGATAAATCATCGACTTGCCAGCCAGTCGCAAATATTGTTTGGGAAGCTCATCACCCATGCGTGAACCGGAGCCTGCTGCGGGAATTAGTGCAAAAAAATTTGTCATTCTTGTGATGGAAGTAGCTCAGACTGATCTAATGGGGTGAAAGATAAAATATGTGGGCCACGTGCTAACGCCGAATATTGAACGCTGACTGGTCAAACCCAAGTGACCGTGGGTCAAATCCCGTAAAGCAGGCTGCAAATACTTTCATTGATACTTCGACAAACAAAACCACCTGAATTATCTCCACATATTCTACACAAGATAGCGCGGGTTTTCTCGCAAAAATGCGTTTGTCTTATTTCATCAGCTACATCGCACGGTTACCCTGTGATACCGACGCCACCTGTAAAATCTTACAGCTATCCAGCTGTTTAATCTTGTTTTCTATTAGTTATATCGTAGGGCTTGAAGTAAAGAGCAGTTACAAGCAATTTTTAGCACTCCTTATGAAATAAAGGTTAACTAGCAGTCGCTCAGCTTTCAGGAAAAATATGATTGGACAGTCAGCCGCTTTCATAAGGATCACTCAACTCATCGAGAAAATTGCGCGTTGCGATGCGCCCGTCGTTATTGAGGGTGAAACCGGCACCGGCAAGGAATTGGTCGCGCGGGCCATTCACGATAGGGGAACCAGGGCCGGCTATCCCTTTGTTCCGGTCAATTGCGGAGCCATCCCTGACACGTTGATCGAGAATGAGCTATTTGGCCATGAACGCGGTGCTTATACAGGTGCCCAATCGAAACGCCTCGGCCTCATCGCTCATGCACAAGCCGGAACGCTTTTCCTGGATGAAGTCGATGCGCTATCTCCAAAAGCGCAAGTTACGCTATTGCGATTTTTTCAGGATCAGCAATATTCTCCATTGGGCGGGGGTATCGCGCGCGCTGCAAATGTGAGAGTGATCGTTGCCAGCAACAGGAACTTGACCCAACTGGCGGAGAAGGGTGAATTCCGGCTTGACCTGCTGTTTCGCCTCAAAATCATGCACCTTACCCTGCCCCCGCTGCGAGAGCGCCAGGGCGACGCCGCGCTTTTAGCAGCCCACTTTCTGCATGCGTGCGTAGCGCGCTTTGGCTGCACCGAAAAAACACTCCACCCGGAGACGATTACCTGGTTTGATAACTATAGTTGGCCACGCAATATCCGCGAACTGGAAAACCTCATTTATCGCGAGTGTTTGCTCTCCGATGGGCTAACTATCAATATTGCGCCACTAACGTCCGCAGCTGTGGAGCGTCGGGCTGGGTTTGACCGGCGTCGCCCGAACTTCATCTATTTGAATTTCGCTGAGGCCAAAATTCACGCGATTGCAAAATTCGAACAATATTACCTCGCTCAAGCCCTGACCAAGGCGGGGGGATAGTATCCGCCGGGACAAAAAACAAAAAACCCCGCAATAGCGGGGCGAGTATCGATTCCATGAATTGGCCTGAAACTTCCTACAGATTACAGAAAGTCAACTCAAACTCTACATCTTCTTCATATATTCTGGTTTTCTGCCTTGAACCCGAGATGACGAAACGGATGTTAAGAGCATATTTATTAGCGCTGATTTCGGGTACACACGGCAGACTCTCGTCTACCTTCAGGCACAGCATATGCGCTACCCGCGCCGACCCCATCTGTTGATAAACACCCCGGTGAGCGGTATGCCGAATTGTCTTGCCGCTGTTTCGCAACAGGTGCAATACGATGCTGAAACCATTTTCCAGCGGCAACATCGGTGCAAGCCATTCGTTGAGATCGCTGCGCCGCACCGCAGGATCCTGATGCAGCCAATAGTGATACGAGGGCAAGTCGAATTCGCATGCGCCTCCCGGTATTCCGACACGTTGCTTTATGCTCATCAGCCATTCATTGTCCCGCATGTGTTCGCCGATTTTCCCCGACATGCCCAGCATGCTCTGAGAGGCGGCCTGTATATTGGTCAATACTTGATTCAGCGCGCCTTCCGAAATGTCCGGCCTTCGGCGCAACACCTCCAACGCGTGCTTCTGCCGCTCCAGTTCCTGCAGCAAATCCGATTTCATATCGGCGCGGCTCGTAACATCCAGTATTTCAAACAGGGTAACGAGCGCGGAGTGGTGCTGAAAAGCGTCCTTTTTTGCGGAAAAGAAAGCCACCTTGTCAAACAGGTCCTCAAGCCGCAGCAAGGTGCGGATGCGCTCGTTAAGAGGATGCTCGTAACAAATCACGGCAATGGTCTGAAAGGGGAAATGGAACGGACAGGGTACGTGATATTGTGCTGAAAAACAGAATTCTAAATCAAATAGCGTGCAATAAACGTAAAATGCCGGTAGAACTCAACTTTTATTTGCCAAAGCGAGATATTTTCGGTGTAACGCGTTTACTTGTTGCTCCAGATGGGCCATATCCGCATCGTTGATGATCGCGTCATCCGCTTGTTGTAATCTTTCCTTACGTGAAAGCTGCGCGGACATGATTGCACGCACAGTACGTTCGTCGAGCCCGGTTCGAGTAGCAGCGCGGACGATCTGATCATGCTCGCTGCAATCCACTACCAGGATGCGCTGGATTAATTCATGGTATGCACCGGTTTCGAGCAGCAACGGGACCACTATCATGCCGTATGGGGCACAGCAATGCGCGATGCGGCGAACCACCTCGACGCGTATGAGTGGATGGAGAATGGCCTCAAGTGTGTGGCGTGCACTGCTATCCGAGAATACGAGGCTGCGCATTTCTTCTCGTCCAAGCGCGCCGTCCGCTGTGATGAATTTTTCCGTAAAGGCTTGCCGAATATCGGCAATCGCTGCACCCTGCGGCTGGGTAAGCTCACGCGCAATTGCATCGGTGTCCACCACGTCCACGCCCAAGGCGGCAAAGATTCTCGCAGCGCTGGTTTTACCGCTGCCGATGCCGCCAGTTAAACCGATGACCAAGGACATGGGCTAAAATAGGTCCAAATAGATACGATAAAAAAAGCGGGAGGGTTTTGCAACAGGGAAAGAAATGACAACCAAGTGGCAGACCACTATCCCGTATAGGGATCTGACGATTCCCGTTCAATGGGCGCTAACGTGAGGAATATCCGCACTACCTTGACCACGCGATCCTGAGTCTGGATGATTTCCATCGGATAGCCTGCGATTTTAAGACTGGTACCAGCCTCGGGAATATCCTGGAAGTGTTCCAGGATGAGGCCATTGAGCGTTTTCGGCCCCCCCAGCGGCAGCGTAAGCCCAAGCTTGCGGTTGAGATCACGCAGCAGGCTGCTTCCTTCCACTATTACACTGCCATCTTCCTGTTTCAGGAATGCACCTACTTGCGAAGGCGAGTGCGTAGTAAATTCGCCAATGATTTCTTCGATGATGTCTTCCAATGTTACCAACCCCATCCATTCACCGTACTCGTCCACAATGAGGCCGACCCGTTCCCGGTTTTCCTGGAATAGTTGTAGCTGTGAAAACAGGGGCGTGCCGGATGGGATGAAGTAGGGCTCACGCATGATTTTTTCGAGTGTTGCGGCTGAGATGTCATCACTTCTCATCTGATTCAGCACCTTGCGGACGTGAATGATTCCGGCAACGTTGTCCAGCGTGCCTCTGTATACCGGCAAACGGGTGTGATAACAGGTGAGTAACTGATCGTGAATGGTTTCATCGTCCGCGTCGAGATCTATCGCCTCGATCTGGCCACGGGGCACCATGACGTCGTCAACGGTAACGGTTTCGAGGTCAAACAAGTTAAGTAATACGCTCTGGTGTTTTTTCCGGATGAAGTGTCCCGCTTCCAGCACCAGCGTTTTAAGCTCTTCCAGGCTGAGTTTCTGCGTCGCGTTATCCGCCCTGGGCCTTATGCGCAGCAGAGTCAGCAGCGCCTGCACGAACAGATTGACGAACCAGACTACGGGATAAAATAGCTTTAGCAACGGTGTCAGCACGTAACTCGAAGCCAGCGCGATCCGCTCCGGGTGAGCAGCCGCGATGACTTTGGGCGTAATCTCGCTGAATACCAGGATAGCAAAAGTGACGCTTACCGTTCCCAAAAGCAGGGCCAGATCGCTATGACCGAATGAAACGGAAACAATCACGGCCACCACAGTCGCAGCGGCGGCATTCAACAGGTTGTTACCAAGCAGGATGACCCCCAGCAGTCTATCGGTATTCAACAATAGTTGGGTGGTCAGGCGGGCGCCCCGATGTCCCTGTTTCGCGAGATGCTTCAACCGATAACGGTTGATCGCCATCATGCTGGTTTCGGAGAGGGAAAAAAATGCAGATAAAATCAATAGAACAGCCAGTGCTATCAGTAGCACATACAACGGCATGTCTTCCAAGAGAAACGCCTTTATGCAAGTTGAAAAAATTCAGATACGGAAGAAAGCATCAGCTACAACTCTGACGGCTTTTGCGACTTCCAAGCCAGCACTTTATAACCAATGACATTCGTTTCGGCATACGAGTATTGTTAACGCTGCAATATCACTTCCAGCACAAATTTGCTGCCGAGATATGCCAGAAGCAGAATAATGAATCCGGCCAGCGTCCAGCGAATCGCAATGCGCCCGCGCCAGCCATAAAACTGCCTGCCCGCCAGCAGGGCTGCGAACACACCCCAGGAAATAAAACCAAACAGATTCTTGTGGGTGAATTTGACTGGCTGGCTGAATATCTCCTCCGAAAATACGACACCGCTGATGAGCGTCAGCGTGAGCAATATGAAACCTACCCAGATAACGCGGAACAACAACGTTTCCATCGTAAGGAGCGGGGGTAGATTCGTCAGCACCGAAGGCATTGTCGGTTGGTGCAAGCGACGCTCCACCACTGCCATTAACAGCGCATGGAGTGCCGCAATGGTAAGAAGGCTGTATGCCAGCATTGCGATGCAAATGTGCGCCTTGAAAGCGGGTAGTTCAGTATTGGCCAAAGGCCGCAGAGAAGGAAAAACCAGCGGGAGCAGTACCGCCACCGCAGCCACCGGCGCGATCAGGGTTTGTAACCCTTCGAGCCGGTTGAAAAAGCCCGATACCCAGTAGATTATGGCAGTAAGCCAAACGATGGCGGAAACTGCGCTGCCCACCCCAAAGCTCAACCCGATGCCTGCGAACACGGATTCATAAAGCGTATAGCCGTGCAGCGCCAGCGGTGCGAGAATGGCATAACGCTCCCATCCCGGCGCTATAATATCGCCGCCTCCGGATTTTGTGGGCGCATTCCACCTGGTGCGCCAGAAGTGCCAACCGATCAGTCCATACAGCAGGGAGGCGACGAGATAGGCTAGAATACCTGACATTTATATAGCAGATTAAATTGGGACTGCCAGTTAGTCTACACCAAATTTTCTTGAGAGGCATTTTGCATGTTCGACAATCTTACCAGCCGGCTTTCCGGAGTCATCAAGACCCTGCGGGGTGAAGCGCGACTGACCGAAACCAATATACAGGAAGCGTTGCGTGAAGTGCGAATGGCGTTACTGGAGGCCGACGTAGCCTTGCCGGTGATCAAGGAGTTCATTGCACGCGTCAAGGAAAAGGCGGTCGGCAAGGAGGTAGTAGGCAGCCTTTCGCCAGGCCAGGCGCTGGTTGGGGTAGTGCACCAGGAGTTGATCGCCCTCATGGGAGGCGAAACTGCCGATATCAATCTGTCTACCGTGCCGCCGGCGGTCATCCTCATGGCCGGGCTGCAGGGCGCCGGCAAGACCACCAGTAGCGGCAAATTAGCAAAGTGGTTGATGGAGCAAAAAAAGAAAAAGGTATTGCTTGTTTCGTGTGATACGTATCGCCCCGCCGCCATTCATCAATTGGAGCTTCTGGCCCGGCAGACGGGCGCATCGTTCTTCCCGGTTCAAGCGGGACAACAGCCGAAAGAAATCGCTGCTGCCGCATTGAATTTTGCCCGAAGGCACTTCCACGACGTGATGATCGTGGATACCGCTGGGCGGTTAGCCATCGACGAAGCGATGATGGAAGAAATTCGCGAATTGGAAACGCTGCTGAATCCCATAGAAACACTGTTCGTAGTGGATGCAATGCAGGGTCAGGACGCGGTCAACACGGCCAGAGCATTTGCGGAGGCGTTGCCGCTGACCGGCGTGATCCTTACGAAACTCGATGGCGATGCGCGCGGAGGTGCGGCACTGTCGGTGCTTCACGTTACCGGCAAGCCAATAAAATTTGCCGGCGTAGGGGAAAAGTTAACCGGGCTGGAAGCATTCCACCCTGACCGCATGGCTTCACGCATTCTCGGCATGGGTGATGTGTTGGGATTGATCGAGGAAGCCCAGCGCAGCGTAGATCAGCACGAGGCCGAAAAGCTTGCTAAAAAAATGAAATCGGGCAAAAGCTTCGATCTGAACGATTTCAAGATGCAATTTCAACAAATGAGAAATATGGGTGGCATGGGCGCCGTAATGGACAAACTGCCTGCTCAATTGAGCCAGGCCGCCCAAAACGTAAAAATTGACGATAAAGTCATGGGCCGCACCGAAGGCATCATTAATGCCATGACGCCCCAGGAACGGGTCAAGCCCGAAATCTTGAAAGCATCACGTAAACGCCGAATCGCGGCGGGAGCGGGCGTTACCGTACAGGAAGTAAACCGCTTGCTGTCGCAATTCGAGCAGGCACAGAAAATGATGAAAATGATGAGTAAAGGGGGAATGGCAAAAATGCTTCGGAGCATGAAAGGAATGCTTCCAGGCATGCGTTAAAAGCAAGTCGGATGCAGGCGTAGAATCCGGCAACGGAGAGCTGGTTATTCCGCTACCGGCATTTTATCGAGGCCCATGACCCGCTCACCTGCCTTTATATTTCTCGTCGAAAACCAGCCAAGATTCGTTTCGATAGCATATTTCGCGGCCCCAGCGGAACCATGCGCCGTTGCCGTGCGGGGCGTCATGTCCTCGATGTTGAGTATCACCCCTTTTCCATCCAGAAAGGCGACGCTTAGCGGAATATCCGTGTTCATCATCCACATGCTGTGCCGCCCGGCCTCCGGGAATATAAATAGCATTCCATCATTATCATCCATGGATTGTCGGGACATTAACCCCTTTGAGCGGGTGGATTCGGTATACGCAACCTCGACGCGAAGAGTATGACCCGAAATTCCGAGTTGGCGTATCGGCATTTCCGCGTTGACCGGCGCTGATAGTAGAAAAACAAAGAAAATCGCAGGAATGTGCCAGCCTGAACCCGGCAGTTGGATAGGGTGGTGTGTATTATTTTTGGAGTGCCTGGCAACGCGCAACAACCGGGAAAGACTGTCCCATTCCAAGGAACCATAACGTGGCCATGTGCCATAAAAATGGTGCCATCCCCTTCGTAAAGAACGCATCACGAAGGAGAAGGTCGGATGGAACAAAAGTTCCTTGTTAAACATAGCCGCCAAGCCTGATAAATGAGGAGTTAACTGCTGGAAGATTTAATGTTTGCCGGTACTGCCAAAGCCGCTTGTTCCTCGATGGCTATGCGTAAAGTCATTTACAACATTGAAATCGACCTGCACCACCGGCACAACGACCAGTTGCGCGATCCGCTCCAGCGGATTCAATAGAAAAGGTACCTGCCCACGGTTCCAGCATGACACGAATATCTGCCCCTGGTAATCGGAATCGATCAGCCCGACCAGGTTCCCCATCACTATGCCATGCTTGTGGCCCAACCCCGAACGAGGGAGCACCATAGCGGCAAGTCCTGAATCAGCGAGATGAATAGCAATGCCGGTGGGAATGAGGTTAGCCTCTCCCGGTGCGATGGTCATCACATGTTCCGTGCACGCCCGCAGGTCAAGCCCAGCGGAGCCGGGAGTAGCATAAGTCGGCAATTGGTGCGTCAGACGTGAGTCGAGAATCTTAATATCTATCTTTAGCATGGTAATCTAAGAATTTTTTTCACGCTTTTTGTTTTTCCTGCAGCAATGAAACATGTTTAATCAAACGCCGTGCCTGCTCTATTTTCTGCGCTCGCGGTAAATGATGCTTGCCAGCATCGTCGAATAGAGTCAATGTACAATCTTCAGAGCCAATCGCTTCCTGGGCCAGGTTTGCGGCGAGAAGCGGCAGTTTTTTCTTACGCCGCTTGATTTCGGCATTCTCCTCAAGATTTTCCGTCTCTGCGGCAAAACCGACACAGAAAGGCGGATCGGCAAGCCCTGCCGCATATTCCAGAATATCAGGATTGGGTATCAGTTCGAGTGTAATGTTATTACTGGTTTTCTTTGTCTTCTGCTTGCTGGTGCTTTTGGCCCGGTAGTCGGCTACTGCCGCGACACTTATAAAAATATCGACACCTGAAATTTTATTTTCCACGGCTTCAAACATATCTTGCGCGCTTGTCACCCTGACGACCTTCGCCGCAGGGGGCGCATCAAGACAAACAGGACCGGAAATGAGAATGACCTCCGCCCCGGCTTCAAGTGCTGCGCGCGCGACTGCATAGCCCATTTTTCCGGAACTTAAATTGGTGATTCCCCTGACGGCATCGATAGCCTCGTATGTGGGCCCGGCAGTGATGAGTACGCGCTTGCCTTGCAACAGCCTGGGCTGAAAAAAAGAATGCAACGTTTCAGCAAGTTCATGCGCTTCAAGCATGCGGCCCATACCGGTCTCTCCGCATGCCTGGGCGCCACTGGCGGGACCGAGTATTGTTACATTATCCCGCCGCAGCGTAGCCAGGTTCCGTTGAGTTGCAGGATTTTCCCACATTTGCCGGTTCATGGCCGGAGCGATCAGCAAGGGGCAATCGCGCGCAAGACACAATGTCGATAAGAGGTCATCGGCAAGACCATTGGCAAGTTTGGCAATAAAATCGGCGCTGGCAGGCGCGATGAGTATCGCATCCACGTTGCGCGAAAGATCAATATGAGCCATGCTGTTGGCGATGCTCGCGTCCCACAGTTCAGTAAACACCGGCTTACCGGTTAATGCCTGCAACGTTGCCGTACCGACGAAATGGCAAGCCGATTGGGTCATTACCGCCTGCACGTCCGCGCCGTCATGCATCAAGAGACGCGCCAGTTCCGCAGCCTTGTATGCGGCCACCCCGCCGGTAAGCCCCAAAAGCAGGCGTCTGGCTCTTTGTCTTTGTAAGGACGTGTCAGTCATAATCATAGGATCACTTTTAGCAGGAAGGAGTTTAACCTAAAAACAGCGTCTCATTGCAGAGGGCGGCTCTCGCTGCCGCAATGATTTTGGATCTCCCACCTGACCTTCACGTTTTCATTTGGCACCCACACTACCATGGCAATTTCCGACTGGCCTGAATCCGAGCGTCCGCGCGAGAAACTCCTGAAAAATGGACCGGCGTATCTTTCCGATGCGGAACTTCTGGCGATATTCCTGCGTACGGGTATGGCCGGAAAAAGCGCCGTGGACTTGGCGCGAGAACTGCTCCAGTGCTTCAACGGATTGACAGGGCTGTTTGCCGCGGATCAAAACGCTTTTTGCCAGGTAAGAGGAATGGGCCCAGCCAAGTATTCGCAATTACAGGCGGTAATGGAAATGGCGCGACGTGCGCTGGAAGAAAAGCTGAAGAGTGGCGACACCATGAGCTCGCCGAAATCAGTACGCGATTATTTGCGCCTCAGTCTTCAGGGTAAAAAGCATGAGGTCTTCGTGGCTATTTTTCTCGACGCTCAGAATCGTACCATTGCGACCGAAGAGTTGTTCAAGGGGACCCTCACCCAAACCAGCGTATACCCGCGCGAAGTGGTAAAACGAGCGCTGCATCATAACTCAGCCGCCATTATCTTCGCCCACAATCACCCTTCCGGTATCGCGGAGCCGAGCCAAGCCGACGAAATCCTGACTCAATCTCTAAAGCAGGCGCTTGCTTTGATAGATGTGAAAGTCCTGGATCATTTTATCGTTGGCGCGGGCACGGCGATGTCATTCGCTGAGCGCGGACTGATATGATCCTAAATCCGGCAGTTGACCGATCATTTGTAAACTAAACGCTATAGTTGAAGAATTTTTTCGTACCCCATGAGCCGCACTTTTTTGGTGAGTTCGCTACGGAGCGGATTGAACAGTTTTTACGGCACAGCGTTGCAACTCCTTGGAATGGAATGGCGCCCCAAAGCGTCGCACGAGAAGCCCCGCGAAGCGGGGATCGGGCAGCGTAAGGGATGCCGCGATCGCGTTCCATGTGCATGGCGCGCGCACATACCCGCTTCAGGTTCGCACCTTCCTGCGGAAGGCACTGCCCGCCCTGTGCGGTCGCATTCCGCGTCGTTGCGCCTTGCTCCGCACCCCAAAAACTGCTCGCTCCACCCCTCCAATTGCCTGGTTTAGGATAATTTGAGGAAATCCTTGAAATCGGGATATAATGTCGGTTTTTCCGATTTTGGGAGTGGATCACCATGGCACAAGTATGTGAAGTCACCGGAAAGAAACCTATGACCGGCCACCACGTTTCCCATGCTAACAACAAGACTAAACGACGCTTTTTACCCAATTTGCAGCGGCGCCGGTTCTGGGTTGAGAGCGAGCGACGCTGGATCAGCCTGCGCCTGTCTAATGTAGCGCTCCGTACAATAGACAAGAATGGTATTGACGCGGTGCTGGCAGGAATGCGCGCACGCGGGGACAACATTTAAAAGTCGGGAAACGGCATTCAGGCTTGGGAATATAAGGACACTATCATGAGAGAAAAAATAAAGCTCGAATCTTCGGCCGGAACCGGCCATTTCTACACCACTACCAAGAATAAGCGCACCAAGCCAGAGAAAATCGAAATTTCTAAATTCGATCCGGTCGTACGTAAGCACGTCAAATACAAGGAAACCAAACTCAAGTAACATCATAGCTGGAGGCTGCGCCAGGAAGCCCTCAGAGGATGAAGCGTAGAGATATAGAGATATTAAAAACGTACTAAAAAAAACCCGCCAGCGGCGGGTTTTTTGTTGATGCTACGGTTATAACGCTTGTCATATTTAACTTAAGCAGCGTAGCAGCGTAATCTGCGGGAAAAATTTTGCAGCACTTCAATACCGCTTTCTTCGGCACGGTGGCACCAATCCTCTAACTGCTTGACCAACTCGTCTTTGGAAGAAGTCGAGCGTTGCCACACCGCCATAAGCTCCTCTCGCATCTTATAAACCTTGTCAAGCGTGCTGGTCTTGCTTAGCACCAGGTTCAGCTTGACACGTTCGTCTTCCTGCAGGGTCTTGGAGTCGGCAAGAACCCAACGTTTAAGGGTAGAACGATCTACGCCGAGGTTCGCGGTCCCGTCCTTCACATGATCAATTTCCTTTGCCAATGTATGCTTGAGGAACTGAGCATATTTTGCCAGCACTTCGTAACGATGAGAAATAACAGCTTGCAGTGTATCGAGATCGCAGGTTGTCTTGGCGGCATCCAGGCGCAGTTTGGGTGCAACCTTCTTCACCTGGGCCAGCCCCATCGATTGCAGAATGCATATATACATCCAGCCTATGTCGAACTCGTACCACTTGTTGGATAAACGCGCAGAAGTGGCATAGGCGTGATGATTATTATGCAACTCCTCTCCGCCAATGAGAATCCCCCAAGGTACGATATTGCGGCTGGCATCTTCCGCCTGGAAAGTGCGATAACCCCAGTAGTGCCCTACACCATTGATGACGCCAGCAGCCATGATGGGCGCCCATGCCATCTGTATCGCCCAGATCGTCAGCCCGATGGGACCGAATAAAATAAGATTGATGATCAGCATCAGTGCAATACCCTTCGCGCTATGCTTGGAGTAGACATTGCGCTCCAGCCAGTCATCCGGCGTACCATGACCATATCTTTCCAGGGTTTCCAGGTTCTTTGCTTCTTTCCGATAGAGCTCGGATCCTTCTCTCAGCACTTTGCTGATGCCGAGCACTTGCGGACTGTGGGGGTCGGCCGCGGTTTCGCACTTGGCGTGATGCTTACGATGTATTGCCGTCCATTCCTTGGTCACCATGCCGGTAGTAAGCCACAACCAGAAGCGAAAGAAGTGGCTGGGCAACGGATGCAACTCAAGCGAGCGGTGCGCCTGATGGCGGTGCAGGTATATCGTGATACCGGCAATCGTAATATGGGTAAGACCCAGGATGACTGCGATATACCCCCACCACGGCAAGTCGATAAGACCTAAAGTCATAGATGTGTGACCTTTTAAGATAGCTGCTGAAGAGAACGGATATTACGGGGAGAAAGGATACCGCAATTTAAAACTAAATGAGCATTTAGTCAAGGAATTGTTCAGTCTTGGTGCGGCTTGGCGCAGATAGAAAGGCGAGGGGTAACCTCGTCGCTTACGGCAGGGCACGACCTTACAGCCGAAGTAAAGTTGGCGGTTTCAACGCCGCTTAGGCGCTCAGGCGCTTAACGCTTGCTCAGGGCAAACATCACTTATTGCGCCCCCTGCCCTTCATGAGAATTTTTTTCCAGAATAACTGTTCAAAGTCGATCTGGAGCGATGCTGTGGTGTTTGCCTTTAATGTCCTGCGCATCTGTCCAAGCGCATCGGTATGCCTCTGTTTAGCCACTGAAGCACAGCAATCCGAAGGAACGAAAATTTTGAAGTCTCGCAGATACCCGTCGTTGGCGGTAAACAAAACACAAGAGTCGGTCGTAAGTCCGCAGAGAATCAACTTCTCCGTTTGCAAGCTCTGGAGCAGAAGGTCCAGAGGCGTCTGGAAAAAACCCGAATGCCGGGGCTTGAGCACGAAATAATCATCTTGCTGGGGAACCAGCTCACGGGCTATCGGCGCTCCGCGTACTCCATTGCTTACACAACGTGCCACCAGATGCTTGAAATCGGATTGCCATTGACCAAAGTTATCATTGACGTACAGGCAGGGAATACCGCGCTTTTTTGCTTCAAGCTTAAGCCGTGCGATGTTCCGCGCCATAGGTATGGCGTACTCGACGAGCTTCTCGCCTTCGTCAAACTCCAGATCATTGATTACGTCAATCAGGAGGAGCGCGACGGAACATTCATGAATTACGCAATTATCGTCCATCGGTCACCCATCTTCCCGCCGCTCCACGCGCAAGGTTTCAGAATATGCTATTAAGATTTTGTGCGACTGTCATTGGGTCCCTACCGACTCTGCCTAATGCTGAAGCATAACCTCGCACGCTTTGGAAAGACTTATACCGGCTTGGCCACCATTAAATAGAACACGACAACAAGCGCAACGAATGCCGGAATACCCAGCGCAACCCAGCATCGGAAGTAGCGCCAATACAAAGCGGGTAAATCGATCTTTCCCTTGCTGGCATCAACCGCCAAACGCTTCATATTTATTTGCAACCAGACTACCGGGAGCCAGCAAGCAGCCGCAAGCAGGTATAAGCCTATCGACCACATTATCCACCGGCTGGTGAGAGGAATGTCCGCGAGGTAAACGAGATAGAAACCCGTGATGGGTTGGATAATAATTGTCGTTGCGGTAAACAACCAATCGGCAGTAACAACATTTTTGGCAACCGAGGCCACGATCGGGGGATTCCTCGTCAAGCTGGCGTGAAACATATAGAAGGCTGTGCCTATGCCCGTGCCGAATAATAATGTTGAAGAAAGGATATGCAGCCACTTTGCGGTAACATAATCCATCATCGCTTCTCCAGTTCATACAACAACAAAATGACCGCAAGAATAGGCAGGTTTTTTATCAGTGGACCAAAGGGGTGCAACCAGAATTCGGGAAGAAAAAAAGTGATGGTAACGGTATAAAGGCCGATGAGGCTCACCTGTGCTATCCACAGAAACTTGCGATGCCGCAGGAATAATGTTCCCAGTCCGAAAGCAATATCCATCGCAGCGGCGCCGTAGAGCGCCATAGGTGCGAGGCCGCCCGTGATTCCCACCGCAGCGAGCAGAGCATAGCTCTCCTCTACCGGATAAACTCCCATCGATACGACCCCAGCAACCAGCCATACCGCCGCCAGAGCAAAGCGCAGTACAAGCTGTAGCCAGCTCATAAGCGCTGACATCCGTAGCCCTTCCACACCCCAGCGGGACGTAAATTCGCTAACCGGTCGAGGATCCCGACCCAAAAGCGCTCGAGTTGGCCCCGGCTCCGCCGTATTGCCCCGTTGGAGCATCTGCCATGTCTCCACGTCCAGCAAGCCCTTTCCCAGCCAAGCGCCCATCTGCGCAGCCGTATCGACGAAACTTGCGGGAATACGCAAAAATGTGCCGGGGCCCAGCCCCATCAGAAGCCGCAGTTCGCTTAAATAGCGCTCCAGGGAAAGGGGTCGCGGGCCCACGAGAGGTATACGCTGGCCGATATATCGATCGGCTTGAACCAGCGCCACCACGGCCTGAGTGAGATCATCGATATGAATTGGCTGTATTTGCTGGTCACCCGATCCGGGCAGAGGAATAACCGGCAAACTTGCGATGAGGTTGAAAATTCTCGCGCTCGCGCCGCCAGCTCCATATACGAGCGACGGTTGCACTATCACGGACCTGTTCGATAAGGCGAACAAAGCGTCGTCCGCGGCCTTTTTACTGAGGTGGTAACGGCTGCGCGCCTTCTCATCCGCACCCAGGGCAGAGATTTGCACGACTTTGATATCCCCAGCGGCACATGCTGCGAAAAGCGCTCGCGGGGCCCGATTATGAAGCGCGTCGAATGTTTGCCGGCCATGTTCCCGTAATATGCCTACCGCATTGATCACCACGTCGACGCCCGCAAGTCGTGTTTTCCAGACGTCCACATCGAAGTCACGAGTGTAATCGTTTATGATATAAGCAAAGCCGCCCAGGCTTTCCGGTGGCGTGGATGTCACCCCGCAAACAATTTTGTGTCCCATATCCGCAAGCGCCCCAACCAAATGGCTTCCGATAAACCCCGTGGCGCCTGTGATCAAAATAGTAGGCATTGTCGAATAGCTGAGCTGACACGATTATTCAAGGAAGAATCCGGCCAAGATTTTTTTTAAGCGGGATATCATAACGAAAACGAAATAAAGTATAGTTTCAGCCATGGATGGATCTACAAAAAAAAACTGGGGTCAATCAATTCGTGAAGGCCTGGTTTCCGGCACCATCGCGAGCATTGCTTCAACCATTGCACTTTCAATTCTTGGCAAAACTGAATTAGGCAAAACGGCTGCTCCTATCAATGGCCCGAGCCAGTGGATATGGGGAAGACACGCGCCCTACCAGGACCGCTTTAGTCTGCGATACACAATCGTGGGCTATGCAATACATCATGCGGCATCAGTCTTTTGGGCTCTCTGGTATGAAAAGCTGCGCCACCGGCTGGGCCCGGCCCAAAGCGCCGCAGGTGCACTGGCGCCTGCTGTCATAACTGCCGCCGCGGCTTACGCGGTCGACTTTCACTTTACGCCCAAACGGCTTACGCCCGGGTTTGAGCACCGGCTATCACAGCGCTCCTTGCTAATGGTTTACGGAACTTTCGCGCTCGGATTGGCCGCGACAGCTTTAGTAGGCCATTACAAGTCAAGTCTCCCGGCAAATACCGCTGAGCTTCCCAAAAAAGCTTGTTCCCGACACGCCAGTTGAGCGGGCTGAGTTCAAATAACGTCCATTTGCGGCTTTCAGCTCCGAATTCCGCTTCGGCTGCCATCGAGGTCTAGAACGTCGGCACTCCCAGTTGCGTGTAGGGCTACTCACGCTACATTAGCTCATCCCTCATCCACTCCACTCTACCTGAAGATAAGCAAGCAGAATGTGCGTTATCGTACTGAGAAATTTTGGTCGAAGTCCTATTGTTCAGGAGCAGCATCAAACAGATGAAACAGGTTCGGTCAGGCGCTAGCGGAGCGCAGGAAGCGGTGGAGCGGCTGCTTGTTGCTGAGCAATAATAAACGCAATTTTTGTTCAAATTTTCGGGACTAAAGTATTGACGGCAAGCGTGCCGGTAATCCTTCCGTTAATCTAAATGGTCGATTGGTCTGAACTCTTTGGCTTCTCAGTAAATCCGGTCGAAATCTTTGTACGCGGGACCGTCATCTATTGGTTCATTTTTTTTCTGTTCAGATTCTTGCTGCGCCGCGATATCGGCGCTATTGCCATAACGGATGTGATGCTGCTTGTCCTTATCGCGGATGCCGCCAGTAATGGCATGTCTGGCGGTTATGACTCGATTACCGATGGCTGTATCCTTGTTGCCACCCTTGCCGGCTGGAATTATGTCCTCGACTGGATAAGCTTTCATTTCCCCGGCTTGCGGCGTCTGATCCAGCCGCCTCCGCTCGCTGTCATCAGAAATGGCAAAATGCAGCGTAAAGCCATGCGGCAGGAGCTGATTACGGTGGAAGAATTACAATCTAAACTGCGCGAACAAGGCATCGAGAACCTCGATGAAATAAAAATCGCTTGTCTTGAAGAGGATGGTGAAATCAGCGTGTTACGGCACGAAAACCAGGAAGCGCAGCCGGTCCCCGGTAGTTCAGCGGGAAAAAAAGTTACTTAGCAGAAGCAAGCTACGTCCTACGGTCAAGCGTGTTCAGGTGTATGACGGATTCATCTTGAAAATCAAATGGGAAAGGAGCATCACATGAATGACTCTCTGTTTACCCTGAAGCCAAGAACCGAGTCAGGCCTTGTCAACATCATTGTCGATACGCCGAAAGGCAGCCGCAACAAATTCAAGTATGACGAGAAAACGCGGTGCTTCCGCTTGAGCCGAATTCTCCCAATTGGCGCCTCTTTCCCTTTTGATTTTGGCTCCATTCCAATGACAAGCGCAGAAGATGGCGACGCGCTCGACGTGCTTGTGATCGGCGACGCTCCAAGCTTTCCGGGATGCCTCCTGACAGGCAAACTGATCGGCACGATATCCGGTGAGCAGACGGAGAAAAATAAAACGATACGCAATGATCGGCTCCTCGCCGTGCCGGTCACTCCGGCAAATCCCCCCCTGTTTGAGCACATTGATGATTTACCCAGCGGCTGGATAACTGAAATAGAGCATTTTTTTATATCGTATAACCGTGTGCAGGGGCGTGAATACAAGCCCATTAAACGCGGGGGTCCGAAAGTGGCAGAAGAAACGTTGGCCAACGCCGAGCAGCGTTACAAGCGCGAGCAGAAACAATGAAATCCGCAAATCGGTCCATCCAGTCCGAGACAGCGGGGCATCCGGCCGAAAAACTGCTGCGTACGTCGGTCGGCGAAGCGCTGGAGCGCCTGCAAGCACCACAGCCGATCTCGGACGAAGCCATTCACGACGCACGGAAAGCCTTGAAAAAGGCACGGGCCGATCTTCGGCTGCTGCAGGACGGAATGAGCAAACCGACTTACCAGGCGGAAAACGCCGGCCTGCGGGATGCAGGGCGTTTTCTATCCCCGTTGCGTGATGCCAGATCATTGATCAAGGCATTTGATTCACTCCATGCTCGATATATCGACGAATTGCAAGGGGTTGAGCTTGCTCCACTCCAAAAAATATTACATGGGAACCTGGCAAAGGCGCGACGCCACCTCCATCCCCAGGGTAAATCAGCCGATTTGGGAAACTGCATACGTCAACTTGAGGATAGCCTCGACCTGGCAAAACAGGGGGATTTCTCGTCTATCAATTCCTCGACCATTGGCCCGGGATTGCGGCGCATCTATCGCAAGGGTCGCAAAGCCTATGCTGAAGCGAAAACCGTCCCCACTACAGAAGCGCTTCATGAATGGCGAAAGCAAGTCAAGTATCTACTTAACGCGATGGATGGGCTTCATTCCGCCAAAAAAGACCGGAAAAGAGGCACGATGGTAAAAATCCTGAAGCGGGCCGACCGGCTTGCTGACTATCTAGGGGACGATCACGAGTTCGCTATGCTGGCACAGGAAACCGCACGCGGCGCCTACGTCGCGATTGATGGCGATGTGATAAAGAAATTGGACGCGCTCATAGAACCTCGCCGCGTGAAACTGCAAAAACGCGCGTTCAGATTGGGAAAGAAGCTCTATGACGAGAAACCCAGACGATTTACCAAGCAAACAGGCGTTGGCGTTCGCTCAACTTCTGGCTGACATCGCGCGTCCAAACGCGCTTCGGTATTTTCGCGCGCCTCTGGACATTATGTGCAAGGCCGACAGGAGCCCGGTCACAGCGGCGGATCACGAAATCGAAAGCGCCCTTCGCCAGGTGATTCACCAGCGATATCCACATCATGCCATTATCGGCGAAGAATACGGGAAGGTGCGAGGCAGCAATTACAGTTGGATTCTCGATCCTATCGACGGCACAAAAAGTTTCGTCATGGGAAACCCTCTTTTCGGCACGCTCATTGGCCTGATGCATGAAGACGAAACTGTTATCGGGCTGATCGATGTCCCGGCGATGGGAGAACAATGGGCAGGAGACGGCGAATTTACAAGATTCAACAACAGGCTCAATGTCTGTTCGGCCACAGTCAGCGGTTGTCACCTTATTGAGCGGGCACGACTGTACGCCACGCCCTCGCCACATTTTGCCTGCCCCGATGAACGAAATGCCGTTGATACGCTAAGCAGACATGTTGCAATCGCGCACCCCACCTGCGATTGCTATGCGTACGGGCTGCTGGCTTCGGGGTATTGTGATCTGATTGTGGAAACGGGTCTTCAACCCTATGACTACTTACCCGTTGTCCCGATTGTAGAAGGCGCCGGCGGATGGATAACCGATTGGAAAGGTCGCCAGCCTGGTCTGAATTCAGATGGACGCATCGTTGCAGCAGCGAGCAAACCGCTATTGGATGCAGCCATCGACTCGCTGATGCGCTTGTAATATCCGGGAAACTCGTTTCTCGTTCCCTATAGGATCATTTCCTCCCACCGCCTCCCCAACGTTCATGTACTTCCTAAGTGCGATGCCGCACCGAAAACAAGGAAGCTCCGGCGTAACGTCTTATCGCCGTTTTGCCATTTTGCCATTTCGCTAAAATCAGGAGCAATCATGAAACGCTATTCACTATTTACAACTCCCCCCTCGATACTCGCAGGTGCGTTTTTCCTCGTGTCGGGGTTGGCTTATGCTCAGGTTACACCGGGACCCGGGGGCTCCATCGTTGGGCAGCCGCCCGGACAAAACAGCAATATTATCGGACAGCCAGTTCCGGGACAGGGTGTCCCCACTCCATATCCACCCGTATCAGGGAGCCAACCGGACTCCAGAATAATTACGGGCACTGACCCAGTAAAGGATAAATTGAATCGGGCAAATAGAGACGCCGCCGACATAGATCGTGACGGAAGAATAAGCCCGGAAGAAGCTTCAAGGGTCCCACCCGGCGCTCCCGTGATCAAATAGGGTTCGCCTGCCGGAGCCCTACTAACCGGTCACCCGGTTTTTTTCCCGAAAAACGCCAGGAAGGAGAACTCGGATGCATGCGCTTACCTATCACGGAAGTTACGACGTTCGGGTGGATACCGTACCTGATCCGATACTCCAGGAACCGGACGACGTCGTTCTCAAAATTACGGCTACCGCGATCTGCGGCTCGGATTTACATCTATATCGAGGGAAAATGCCCGAGCTCAAGGATGGCGATATCCTGGGCCACGAATTTATGGGGGTAGTTGTCGACGCCGGATCCGAGGTGACCGCGCTACAGAAGGGTGACCGGGTAGTTGTGCCGTTTGTCATTGCCTGTGGCGAATGTTTCTTTTGCGAAAAGCAGTTATTTTCAGCATGCGAGACAACGAATCCAGATCGCGGCGCAATCATGAACAAAAAGAACGTGCGCTCAGGCGCGGCGCTCTTTGGCTATACTCATCTGTACGGAGGCGTCCCTGGCGGTCAGGCGGAATATGTGCGCGTGCCAAAGGCCAACGTCGGCCCGATCAAGGTTCCCCAAACGCTAGCTGACGAACAAGTCCTATTCTTGAGCGATATTCTGCCGACCGGTTATCAAGCCGTACTTAATGCCGGTATCGGTCCTGGATCAAGTGTTGCTATCTTTGGCGCCGGCCCTGTCGGGTTGATGGCAGCCGCCTGCGCTCGCATGTTGGGTGCGGAAAAAATTTTCATGGTCGACCATCATCCGTACCGGCTCGAATTTGCCCGCGAAACATATGGCATTTTTCCCATCAATTTTGATGAGGTCGATCCTGCTGAAGTTATTATCGACAATACCTCATTCAGGGGTGTCGATGCTGCTATCGACGCCATCGGTTTTGAAGCGAAAGGCAGCGCGCTGGAAACCGTCATGACCAATCTCAAGCTTGAAGGCAGCAGTGGAGTCGCACTACGTCAATGTATTGCTGCCGTACGCCGTGGAGGTACGGTCAGCGTGCCCGGGGTTTATGCGGGCTTCATACATGGATTCCTGTTTGGCGACGCTTTTGAAAAAAGCTTGATATTCAAGATGGGCCAGACTCATGTACAGCGTTTTCTGCCCGAACTGCTAGACCACATCGAATCGGGAAAATTACACCCTGATGCCATCATCAGTCACCGTATGCCCCTTGCTCAAGCCGCCGCTGCCTATAAGATTTTCGACAAGAAAGAGGACGACTGCCGCAAAGTTGTTCTTACACCCTAGCACCCTTTCAGACTTAAAGGAAATTGGCAGGTGTTGCCATGCAGTTCGCACGTGCACGGCTGTGCTCACATAAGGGGCAAGGTTGGGCCACAACCTATAAATGCCTGAGTTGAGAAGAATGTACGTTATCGCACAGTGGTCGTCTATAAAAACCTCGATCATGACAGCATCGCCCCTGTCCAGCCCCAGCGCACGATCGGATATCAGCATGAGCAATGGCAATAATCGGCTTCAGGTGGATTCAGGCGACTTCAGGCATGGCGTGACAGACATCGACCGATGGATCTTATATGCATGGTGTGAAAGACGATGATAAATAACCGCATATTTCAATCCTATTGGCAAGCAGGCTATGAGGGTGCGGATCACGTCAACGGCACAGGTCTGTCTTTGTCCATTAATAACTCGACGCAGCATCCGAAACTCGCATATGACAACTATTTACTGCTTGCGGATTTTGAGATCGGGATTGTGCGCGAGAGCGTCGATTGGCGAGCTGTAGAGAAAGATGGGCACGTCGATTTTTCATCAATCGAATCGCGCGCGCGTACCGCGAAGGCGCTTCGATTACATGCGTCTTCCCGCATCATTTTCCAACTCAAACCCCACCTGACGACCAAGGAGCCGCAATGACGACCATTATTGTTTTTTCCCACCTCCGCTGGGATTTTGTATACCAACGGCCACAGCATCTCCTGTCCAGACTGGCGGAAAATTACAAAATTGTCTTCATTGAAGAGCCGATTTTTCATGAGCATGACAGTTTCCTCGAAACATCCATGCCCAGCCCGAACGTAACCGTACTCAAACCTCACACGCCGGTTGCGGCGCCCGGCTTTCATGACGAGCAATTGCCGCACCTGATCAAGCTGATGCGCCAGTCGGTCGGTATCGATGAAGAACATATGGCATGGTTCTACACTCCTATGGCGTTGCCGTTATTGCAGGAGTTAAACCCCTCCCTGGTGATTTACGACTGCATGGATGAGCTCGCTGCTTTCAAGAATCCTCCCAAGCAGATGCTTCAGCGCGAGAATGCATTGCTGAAAGTGGCCGACATTGTTTTCACCGGAGGTCCCAGCCTTCATCGTGCAAAGCGGGAGCGTCACAAAAACGTCCACTGCTTCCCGAGCAGTGTCGATACGGCGCACTTTGAACAGGCACGCGACCGTAGCAATGCACACCCCGCACACGAGGATATACCCGGGCCAAGGCTGGGCTATTATGGGGTAATAGACGAGCGTCTCGATACAGAACTCATCGGGCGAGTTGCTGATGCACATCCACAGTGGCACATCATTCTTGTCGGACCGATCGTAAAAATAGATCCATCCACGCTACCACGTCGTCATAATATCCATTATTTGGGGCAGCAATCGTACAAAGGGCTGCCACATTTTCTGGCTGGCTGGAATGTCTGTCTACTACCGTTTGCACTGAACGAATCGACCCGTTTTATAAGCCCCACGAAAACGCTCGAGTACATGACAGCCGAACTGCCTATAGTGAGCACGGCGGTCACTGACGTTGTGGCGCTTTATGGGGAGGTGGTAACAATCGCGGAAACGCCGCAGGCCTTTATCAAAGCCTGTGAGAATGCGTTACTGACCACGCCTGAAGAGCATAAACGAACGGTTGTCAGGATGAGAGAAATGGTTTCGGCAACGTCCTGGAATAGGACGGCGGAAAAAATGCACGAGCTGATGCAACTCGCGAGTGCACAGAAAGAAGAGTCGATGGGCATTGCACGGTCACAGGTAGAACTGAATATGCCTATTCGCCACATTGTTCAGCCAGCGTTGGCGGAAAACAAAAAATGCGTCATTATCGGTGCGGGCCCCACCGGGCTGAGCGCTGCCTATCACCTTGACGAAGAGACCCTGTTGCTGGACAAGAACCCGACAGTCGGGGGATGGTGCCGGTCGATCGAGGACAAGGGCTTTACCTTTGATCACGCTGGACACATCATGTTTTCGAACGATGCCTATGTCCACCAGCTCTACAAGATTTTACTTGGCAACAACGTCCACTGGCAGAATCGTGAAGCCTGGGTCTACAGCAAAGGTGTCCATACTCGTTATCCCTTCCAGGGCGCACTGCACGGCCTGCCGCCCGCTGTAATCAAAGACTGTATTGTTGGGGCAATCGAATCACGCTATGGTGCCTTGAAGAATTCGGGATCCAAACCGGTAACGAGCGCTTGCCAAGCGGTAGATGGCGCAGCCGCAGTGCTATCCGACTGTTGCGCTGACGGAACTACGCTTGAAGCTGGTACAACGTCGTCATCTGATGAAGCGGCCGTGACAAGAAACAGATCGGAAAATTTCGAGGATTTCATTTACCGGATGTGGGGCTCGGGTATAGCGAAACATTTTGCCATCCCCTACAACAAAAAGCTTTGGACGGTGCCTTTGGCGGAAATGGAAACGTCATGGCTTGGAGGCCGCGTTCCCTTGCCGGATCTGGAAGAAATCATTGAAGGGGCCCTGCGTCCTGTCGCCAAGCCGATGGGGCCCAATGCACGCTTCGGCTACCCGTTGCGCGGAGGTTTTCAAGCAATGATGTCCGGATTTATTCCCCATATTAAGGGCGCCATTGAACTCAATGCCGATGTCGTTCACATATCACCGGATCAGCATTTGATTACACTCGGCGATGGGCGGCGTTATCGATATGAGAATCTGATCAGTACCATGCCGTTGCCTGAGCTCATCCACCGTATAGGCGACGACGCGCCTCAACGGGTCAGAAACGCTGCGGCTGCGTTGCGCCATGTATCGGTACGCTGCGTCAATCTCGGCATTGGTCGCGAAAACATTACCGACAAACACTGGATTTACTATCCTGAAGATACGATTTTCCACCGTATTTTTCTTCAGGGTAATGCAAGCCCCGGTTGCAATCCACCGGGCGGATTCGGCCTTACGTGCGAAATATCCTACTCGCCAGCCAAACCGCTTCCAGTAGAGGGGCAGGCGCTGATCGACCGGTGCGTAGAGGATTGCATCAACGTCGGAATATTGACTCGCGGCGATAAACTGGTGACTGCAAACACGATTGATATGCCATATGCTTACGTCGTATATGATCACGTCAGAAAACAAAACGTTGAAACGATCAAAGGATGGCTTTCGGAACACGATATTATCCTCGCTGGCCGCTACAGCGAGTGGGAATATTACAACTCCGATCACGCTTTTCTGGCGGGAAAAAAAGCGGCGGAGTCAGTCAAGCAACTGAGACCCATAGAGAAAATTTGCGTGGCGGAATAGCCGTGACTTATTTCTAAACATGATAATAGACGCCCACATCCATTGTTCTGGCGAAGAACAGGTAGACGATGTTCTACAGGCCCTGGATGCGGCGGCAGTCGACAAGGCAATTTTACTTGCGCCATTTTTAAGCGGAAATTATTCGCTGCATGACAGGACCACGCTACGGTCCGCCAACCAGTATCTCGCCCGGCTCATCGCCCACCACAGGGACAGATTGATCGGATTCGCAGTGGTCAATCCTTCGCTCGACAATGCATCTGAAGATTTGCGCCAGGCGCATGACCTTGGCCTTACCGGTCTAAAAATGGTTCCTGCGGGCTGGTACCCCTATGATGATTGCGCACATCGCATTTATGAAGCGGCATCCCGCCTGAAAATACCGATCCTGTTTCATAGCGGAATTTTCATTGATGGAAAATCCGGCCGTTTCTGCCGCCCCGCGTTTTATGAAGCTGTACGGGATCATCCGGATTTACGCGTTACCCTGGCTCACCTCGGATGGCCATGGTCCGATGAGGCAAATGCTGTCGGTTTGATTGATCTTATTAATGGCGTGCCACCTGATAACAGCCAGTTTCGCTTCGACGTTTCATTTGGTGCGCCTCCGGTTTACCGTCTGGAAGTGCTGAGAAAGGCAATCGCGGTCCTGACACCCGAATTGTTGCAATTCGGCAGCGATGTATTTTTGCCATGTAGCGGCGAGTTGATTAAAAGCCGCATCAGTGACGTTTCAGACTTGCTGGAGCGCCTCGATATAGACAAACGCAGCCGCCAACGAATTATGGGGGGGACAGCGGCCGCCTGGCTGGGGATAAATTGACATGAAAATAATATCCACTACGGAACGGCCGATTAACCTGCTCCAGATTATTGGAGGCTCCATCGTCGGCGGAATGGAAAATTACGTCCTGCGGCTGCTACAGCGTTTGCCCGGCGATGCATTTCATGTCACTTGCTTGTGTATAGCCGAGAGCCGCTTTACCGCTCAACTGCGCGATATTGGTTGCAGTGTCCATACGACGCCCATGACTGATGAGCCTGAGTGGCAATCCCTCCAGCTTGGGGTTAGCCTGATACGCGCCGAGGCCATAGACGTCATACATGCGCACCTTCCCAATGCGCATTTGCTCGCAGGTATCCTGGGCAGGATAACCGAGAGGCCAGCATTGGCAACAATTCATGGCCGCTATCTGCATATACGTGATTTTGAAGTGCATAAGCTGATGCAGACCCATATCTGCGTAGTTGCGAAATCGGCCTATTTTCATGCATTGAACCTCGGCGTTCCGGCGAGTAAATTGCGGTTTATTGCAAATGGAGTTGATACGGAAATTTTCCATCCTATGGCCAAGACGGATTATCTCCATTCCATTATTAATGTTTCCCCTGCAACCCCACTCATTGGATTTATAGGGCGCTTGTCACATGAAAAAGGTCCGGAAGTATTTGTACAAGTTGCCAGCATGGTCCATAAGAAATGTGAAAAATATCATTTTGTGCTCGTGGGCGATGGGCCCATGCGGCAGAAACTGAAGGATGACATCGATAATATGGGTCTGAATGGTTATGTTCACATGGCCGGCCTTCAAAGTGATATGCCTCAGGTTTATTCCTCTCTCGATCTTGTGGTTTCGACTTCTTATTCCGAAGCGATGCCTCTTGCAATAATAGAAGCAATGGCATCGGGGCTGCCGGTAATCGCAACAAATGTCGGTGGCGTAATCGACATTGTCGAGGTAGGACGCACCGGATTGCTGAACGGCGTTGGCGACCTGAACGGCATGGCAAATAATATCGTAACCATGATGTCGGATGAATCCGCGCGGATAGAAATGGGAAAGGCAGCCCGAAAACGGACTGAAGCGAATTTTGAACTCACCAACAGCGTCGGCCAAACCTCCGAGCTATTAAGTTCTCTTACCCAAATCGGATATCAGGGCGAGCGCAGCATCGGGCAGTACTGAACATTTACCGATATAGCCGGTTATCCTGGTTTTCCATGGAATTGCTTCTGTGCGGCGCAACTTCAGCGCCAGCATTAGAGAGTAGCCGGTTTTTTCGTGATCCGTGAGTATGAGAATATATCCAGGTGAACTCAACCCCGAGTAGAAAAATCTGAGCCGAGTAATAAACCCACACCAGCACAACCACGAGCGACCCCGCAGCGCCAAATCCTGAGCTAATGGCGCTTTTCCCGATATAGAGACCGATCAATAGCTTGCCCACGGTAAACAGCAGCGCCGTCACGGTCGCCCCTGCCCAAACATCCCGCCAGTGTATTTTGACCTTTGGCATAAATTTGTAAAGCATCGCGAACGCTACGATCGTAACAGCCAGGCTGAAAATAAAATTTACCACGGTCGCCAGCATTTCGAGATCGGAAAATAAAGGTCCCCACCACTTTCCCAATGCCGCCACCGCGGCGCTGAACACAAGCGAAACCATCAGTAAAAAACCGATTCCAAGTACAACGCCAAAAGACAGCAAGCGCGACCTGATCAGCGTCCAAATACCTCCTTTTTTATCTTTTCCGGGGGCACGCCAGATACGATCGAATGCGTCCTGTAATTCGCCGAACACGGTTGTTGCGCCGATTACGAGCAGTACTATTCCAATAATCGTCCCAGCCGCACCCTCTTCCGGCTTACTGACGCTTTTAAGCAAGCTCTGCACGGCCTCGGCTCCCTGTTCGCCCATCAATCCGCGTAATTGACCAAAAATTTCGCCGCGCACCGCATCTTCGCCGAAGACAAGCCCCGCGGTCGAAATCACGATCAGCAGCAGCGGCGCTATCGAAAACATAGTGTAGTAAGCCAATGCAGCGCCCATGCTCGGTGCATAATCATCGAGCCATGATGAAAAAGAAGCGCTGACCAGATTCCATGCTTGCTTGATATTCACGACGTCATCCTCTTCCTCTTGCCCGCCCCCGATGCACGGGGAGAAACGCGATGATTCCACGCACGCCCATCGGGGAAAAAGAACCTGTAAAGGGTCACCTCCTCGCACAAAAGTGTACGGCTTACCCAACCACCATAGCGGAAATGGCCCAATCAATATGTACGATATTGCACAGACCACTTCGGGTCTGATTACGCCGATTTATAAATCTGGTAGGCGGGATCCGTCGAGCCGGGCAACAGCTCGAAGTTATCCAGGATGTACTGATGGATTAGCGGATGTGTATTACGGAAACGCAACTCCTCTCGCCCATCGAGCGGCAGATCGTATATCAAAATAAAGCCGGGATCAGCGGCGCGGATGCGTTCGATCTCCAGTTGTTGATAAACTTCATCTCGCGGAAACAGCGCATAGATCTCCCACATGGGAGATTTTCTTGCCAGCAGTGGATAGGCTCCGGGCCAAAAAGGGGTGGCAACAAAGCTTCGATCATGTGGCGCATATTCATCAGCGAGCTTTCGAAGCAGGCGGACATCGCCCGCTATATCTGGAGTAACGTTCAGCTCGCTGCCGGAAACTTCGATATTCACGCAGTGCTTGCTGGTGTCACATTGCCAGCCTGGATGAAAGACAAGCATCACCCATAGACTTGCTCCGCCCAGCAAGAATATCGAAGGCCACTTGATCCTGGCGGGTTGCGCGGCCAGCAGCGCCAGACAGCCCACCAATAATGGAAAAATGCCCTGTGCGAGATGACCGACATCAGCGCGGGAATAAGCATAATGCGCGTAAGGCAGCGCCAGAAATGCGGTTGCAACCAGCACTGGCGCAACCGCATTTTGACGGAATTTTTCCCAGGTCACCCATGCGATTGTAATGACACCAAATGTGATTGTCCCGATAAAAAAAAGGCCGACCAGTACTCCACGAATCGCTTCGCCGACAGATGCCGAGCCGAATGGCACTGTCCACGGCCAGGGAATAGGCAAAGGAAGATTAGTGGCCTTGACTTCGAACAGGAAGAGGATGCTTTTCCAAAAGGCGATCGCAAAACCCGGCACTAGCCACACCATGAGAAGCACGGGGGCAAAGCCAACGATTACGCCCGCAGCCCAGAGCATGGACCCCTTGATAAATCCTGGCTGATCCACTCGCCTGATTGTTAGCCAGGTCATGACGCCAAGACTACCCATGACACCATATACGCCATGATTGCGGCCAAAAACAGCTACCAGGCCTACACATGCGCCAGCAAAAAAATAACGCATGCCGGTTGGATTGCGAATCAGGAAGGTCAACCCACCGATCAGCAGAATGGACAGTGAAATATCGAACAGCTTATGGCGCGGAAACATCCATAGCGCAAGCGTACCTGCCGCAAGCAACAGGTAGACCAAGCTCTGGCTTTTAGTACTTCGAGCGATCAGAAGCAAGCCGGCGAATAGTCCAATCACTTGAAAAACCGCCACCGCGCCACGCAAAGCCATAATGCCGTTGTCGCCCCACAAGCTCATGAGCGAGGCAGACCAGTAATAACGGCCAGGATCGTAGGACATGAAATCCCGGATGGGTACTTCGCCCAGCATCACGCGCTGCGCGCCGTACCAGAGATAACCCTCGTCCCACAGGTTGAAGCCCTTATGCCCCTGCCATAAAAAGAGAGCAAGTACAACAGCGCTGGAAAGAACCAGTATTGACGATGCTTGAAGTGTTTTGAGCGTGTTTCCTTGATGCTTGCTGAACATTGATGTCGACGGGCCTAAGGCCGGGGGAAACAAGGCAATTATTATTGCATGATTTTATCCTTGTCCATCTCCATCCTCATCGCCCCTCGTCCGTCCACTGGGGCTTTTTGCAAGACGTTATGTAGCAAGCCTTTGATTACGGGCAATCTCGATTTCATACTGCCGCTGTCATATTCTTCGGAAAGGTTCCTAGAGGTTTCCAGAAGGCGTAAAAAAAAGTTAAGTAGTGCTTAGCTCACCAAGCGCAACGCGACGCACGGGTTACCCAGGGTATGCGAATTAGATGATAACCGGCCTTTCGGGTTTTATTTTCAAAAAAAGAAAACAAGATGACACAGATAGCATTTGCATGAAGCTATATGCCAGCAGAAATTTTCATAGATCGCATTTGTACTTCAGCCCAACCCTTGTCCAAGCCTGACGCTGGCGGGTACTTCCGCAAACCTGATTTCACGATCTTTTTTTAAGCCGGGGCCAGCTTTGTCGCGGTATTTATTATCCATTTTTTGTGGGCTCTTACCATCCAGCTTGCCCGGTACCTGCTCGTGAATCTCACGATCTTTGTCCGAAACCGGCGCTTTTTCTCCCGCCGCAACACCAAAGCTGGAAACAGCTATGAAACAGGTAATAATGGAGGCGGAAATAGTTTTTATCATTTTTATATCTCCTTGTATTTTGACCTTGAAGCTTCAGGTGTGTAAGGGCCAGGCTGATTAATAATGGCCGAGGCGGTCGGGGGGCAGTGCCCTCTTAATACTCCCTTTTATCTTGATCAACGGTTGAATCCGTGCCGGATTTGGGCTCGTTTTTCATTTCGTCCCTGCTTCCTTTGCGATCCTCTTTTTTTGTTGCCGCGTCACTTTTATGGGGCTCGCCTTTTTTGATAACACCGTATTCCTGCCCCGTGGGCGTCTCGCCGCGCTTGTATTGATCACCCGCAGATTGCCCAGGCACGGGGCTGTCCATGGGCCCTTGCTGGGCGTGAACCAAATTCGATGCAAAAAAGGCCAGCATCAACCCGGCGATACTTAGTGCCACCCCGACGGAAGACAAAGAATGCGCAGCCCCCTTTTCCGATGTTGAAAGATAATTCATCACGTGCTCCTTGATCTCGCCAGCAATATTGCTGTGTACAAACGATACGTCATGTTCATTCCCCCATTCAGTGCGCTACCGCACGGGAGAAGCGAGGCGGCCTTAACCTGGCGGCGGCTCTCCCCCGGTACCATGGCATTTTATTTCCCACACCAGGCGCGAGGATATCACCGCACCAATCCGATTGAAGGTCGGAATCGATTCCTCAGAAAGAAGCGTATATTCAGACATGCACAGATTTTTGGCATCGATATCCAGCCATTCGGCAGCCCTTTGCCTTGATTCCGGGCTGCCGTCGTATAAGCTTGTAAGGGAATAAACGCTTGAACCATCTTCTATCCTGACAGGTTCGTGATCGTCTGCTGTCGAAGCGCAACCAGCCAAAGCAGGAACCAGAAACAGGAAGATTTTCAGTGGATTCAAAATCAGGAGTAATGGAGTTTGGGAGATCGAAAGTAGACGTATGTTACATCTCAAGCGTAAAAAAAGAAAAAGCCACGAAAGGACTTTTGCCCCTCAGTGGCTAGGAGTCGGCTCTACCTAAAAAGCGTTTTTGCGACGATATTTCGTGAAGCCCAGCAGACCAAGGCCGGCCAGGAACATAGCGTATGTTTCGGGCTCGGGTATGGGTGATACCGTGTTGCCGATGAATGAGGTGCGTAAGGCTTCAACTCTCTGATCACCGAAAGAATAAGTAAACGAAACATCAAATCGTTTCGTTTCGTTGGGGGCAAATGCGCCTAATGAAAAAATAGGAATAAGATCAGTCGAGTTCCGGGTTTCTGGAGGATAAGGTGCGTCCGTACAACTGACTGATCCGCTCTGGCAAGGTTCAGTCAATGGAAGCGGTTGACTTCCCGTCAAATCGGCAAGATCCCCCATGAGCACTGTGCTAGCGGCTGGACCAGTCAAGCTGACCGTGAGGCTGGTGCCAGTGTTGTTGAAGTTGTCGGTAAACCAACCATTTAAATCATTACGCCATTGCATGGGCAGGTAAGTGGAATTATCAACATTCGGCCACGCGAAAGGAATAGCAAAGCTCAATGCCGGCAAGGGGTCGGCAGTATCGTTCCGGGCAAAAAGGTTTTGATAGGTGACAACGTTGCCGCTAATACTTCGTTCCGTTAATTCGTCTCCATTCCAGGTCGAAGAAGGATCATCCTGAAAAGTAAATGCTGCTGCGGGCGCGGCAACGACGATGGAGGTGGTTATCATCGCCAGGCCGAACAATCTACTTATAAAATTATAAGTGTTCATTATCGTCCCCTTAATTTACCGGTTATTCATGATTCCCATTTGTGCAACATAGGCTTCCAGGCCCAGGCCATGCAATAGGCCGAGTGGACTATTCGAATGGGGAGAAGAATAGCCGCCTATTCATGCAGGGCGCGGATGCGAGAGTAAAAACTCGTGGCCGGGCATGACGCATAGGCTGCATTTCACGAAGTGTAAGTAGGACCGATAACCGATACGCGGCCATCCGTAAGAAATTTAAGCTGCTTCCATGGATAAGTACCGCTGTGTACCGCTGAGTCCATGCTTGACTTTTCCTACTCAGCTTAATAAACGAGGTTTGAGCGAGCATCGTTGATCAATTAGTGATATTATTTGATCGACCTCGATTAATAATGCCTTCCAAATGATTAGCTGCCGACTATCCGCCATTCTTGGAGCCAAGCGACTTAAAGTCGCCGATGTTTGCCGCGCGACGGGTATCGCCCGAGCCACGCTGGACAGGTACTACTATGACCGCGTGAACAGCTTTGATCGCGTGGTGTTGGAAAAGCTTTGCAGATTTTTACAGGTGAAACCGGGGGATTTGCTCATGATGATCGAGCAGAAAGACTTGTTTGAGACTTGGATCGCACATAGCCCTACTTCCATATTATCGACCGGGGATAAAGCATGATAGAGCGTGAAGTAAAACTTCTGCTTGACGCTAACGCAGTAAAACAGGTGCAGGTACATTACGCCATCATGTCCGATGGTTATATGGTTGTGATTGATGGCAAACCCCTGGAAACAGGAAAGCGTGAAACCCGCGAATTCAGGACACTTGATTCAGCGGCTAAATTGCTCTTCAAGATTGGAATTGCGAATTTTTCGGTTAAGCTCAAGACGAGCTGAAGTGCAGTGATTCAAAGAATCATATCCGGTGGGCAGACGGGCGCCGACCGCGCCGCGCTGGATTGGGCTATAGCGAACAATATCCAACAGGGCGGCTGGTGCCCGGCTGGGCGGCGCGCAGAAGACGGGGTGATCCCCAATTTGTATTGCCTGCACGAAACGCCGCAGCGCGACTACCGGCAGCGTACAAAATGGAACGTGCGCGACAGCGATGCCACGCTGATCATCACGCCAGCGGCGGAACTCACTGGCGGATCACGGTTTACACAGGAATGGGCTCAGAAAATCAGTCGGCCTTGCTTGCATGTTTTTCGCTGCAATGAGTGGCCTGAATGGATCAGGATTTTCTTCGAAACAAACTCGATTGCAATACTGAATGTGGCAGGACCGCGTAGTTCAGGTGCAGCAGGAATTGAATATTTTGTTCATGAAGTGCTGGATGAAATGTTAGCCAAATCATCTAAAAAAACGTTCTTATGACATCGCACCAAAGATGACCATCAAATAATTGGGGGTTTTTATTTCGCATTTGGGATAATAAGGAAATAAGCCGCGGTTTCACTCGTGCCGGCATGAGACGTGGAAGAAATGCGGCCTGTCTCTTGTTATAACCTTTGACCCTCGACGCGTACGGTATTACCTTTCTCCAACCGAGCCAGCAGACCTATGAAGACCCCGAACAGAATCAAGCCACTCGTTGAAGAGGGGCTGGTGGACATGGTAGTCCGCCAGCTCATGAGCGGCAAAGAGGCCATCATCTACGTGGTCAAGTGCGGTGGCGATACTCGCTGTGCGAAGGTATATAAGGAAGCGCATCAACGCAGCTTTCGACAAGCCGCTTCCTACAAGGAAGGCCGTAAGGTAAAAAATAGCCGGCAGGCGCGCGCCATGGCGAAAGGTTCGCGGTACGGGCGTAAGATGCAGGAAGAAGTGTGGCAAAACGCCGAGGTCGATGCGCTATATCGTCTTGGCGCCGCCGGGGTGCGGGTGCCACAACCTTATGGCTGTTTCGAAGGCGTGCTGCTAATGGAACTGGTGATGGATGCGGAGGGCAATGCAGCGCCCCGGCTCCACGATGTGGAGCTCAATGAAGAGCTGGCGCTGGACTATTATGCAAAACTGCTTCACCAGGTTGTCCTCATGCTGTGCGCGGGGGTCATTCATGGTGACCTGTCTGAATATAATATCCTGGTCGACAGCGGCGGACTCGTCATTATCGATTTGCCTCAGGCTGTCGACGCGGCAGGTAACAATAACGCCAGCGCGATGCTCGAGCGTGACGTCGCCAACCTGACGACATTTTTTAGCACCTTTGCGCCCCAGCTTGCCACTACCCAGTACGGCAAGGAAATCTGGGCCCTGTATCAGTCCGGGTTGCTTCGCCCTGATACGCCCCTCACTGGCCGTATAGAGGTTGATAACCGGCAGGCAGACGTTCGCGATGTCTTGCGAGAGATCGAGCAGGTAAAAAAAGAAGAGGAGACGCGGCTTCGGTTTCTGCAAGAGAGGGCAATGTTGAAATAGTGCTACCTTCCCTCGATTTTCTTCTCCCACGAGGTGTGGCTCACGCTACCAAACTGATCAGCAGGAACCGCATCGGGAATTTGAGCCGAACGTCGCCCAGGCGGGTTTAAATAGCTTCAAGAACGAGCTTTGGCGTTATCCCGACAATCCCATTACGGCTTATCGAGCAAGCCATCGGCACTCCTTCAGCCTGTCCTGGAAGGCGAGATCGGTGTAATGACTAACCCCGTCTCGCCTGATGGGTTACGCTCGCCCCCGAAGGTTCCCGGTTGCGATTCCCGATCTTAAAAACTCATCAAGAAACCGTAGACACTATTATTTCTTATATGGCTTCTTGTCCATTACTTCCTGATCCCTGTATTCGTATTTCTCTCCCGGCGATAAATCCTTGGGAAACTGTTCTTTCATGACCTCAGAGGTCGAGCTTGGCTGCTTCCCATACTTGTCTCCATCCTTCTTATCTTGAGAAGATTTTGTATCTTGAGAAGATTTTGTATCTTGATAAGATTTTGTGTCCTTGTTCTTGTCGGATCCATCCGATCCAGCGACTGCGCTGAAGCTGCAAACAGCCGTGAAGGCGGTGAGAATAACGGTTGATATAAGTTTTTTCATTTCAATCTCCCAAGAGGTAGTTGTGGTAGTCGATAAAAGTATGAGCTTCAACATGCTTCTGTAGAAACGATACACACACCCCTGGGTGTTATCGGTACGCTACCGCACGATAGGGGATTGTGGCGGCACAATTGCCAAGAGCAATTGAAAACGCTTGACGAACTTGACGAACTTGATCAGCGGTGTAAACTTGTACGTCGTCAGGAGGAAATCAACATGCCAACCAAAACCATGCAACAAGGACAGGAAAGTCTCGATGAGATAGTGAATGATTTGTTTCCGAAAGAAGCGACCAAATTCTCGCGCGCGTTGAATGATCACATGGTTAACCTGGTCAATGAAATAGTTCAGGAGGTCGTGGCTGACACGCTTCAACGTACAGGAGCCGCCACTACCGAAAAGTTTTCGTTACCCAGTCGGGAGACACATACGTCGGAGCCCGGCACAACGATTGACTGGACAACACTCCGGCCCGTAGGTGGAGGTATTGCTACTGCCGAAAGGGAAGGCAGTCGTTTCAAGCAGGAAACCTGGTCCAGCGATGAAATGCTGACGTCTGATGAAGCAGCGAGCCGGATGAGCATGAGCCGTGAAGCCCTTAACAACCGCCGGAAATCAGGGCGGGCTTTAGCGCTTGAGGCGGGGAAGCGCGGCTATCGGTATCCTTCGTGGCAGTTTGAAGATGCGCTTGTCCCGGTCATGCCCGATGTCTTGAAAGCACTGTCCTCTTTTGATCCCTGGGCGCAATATCTGTTTTTCAAGCAACCGGAGCCTTTGCTGAAAGGTGAAGCACCGTTGAATTTGCTTCGCGAAGGAAAGCTGGACGAGGTGACGCGAGTGGCTCGCCTTTTGGCGGCGGAAGCGGATTGATGAAGGGCCTGCCAGCTTCTTTTCCTGCCACATTGCCGCTACACACTTTTACAGAGGCGGCTTTTTTTCGAATCTGTAAAACCTTGTATTCGAGCAGCGAACCTGGTTTTCGTGCGGCAGGTACTTATCGTTTTGATTCGCCTGATCAAAGCTTCGGCACCCTTTACTGTGCCCGCAACTTTAAAACCTGTTTTTTTGAGACGATTGTTCGCGACCGTCCCGATCTAAAGATCCCCTCCGCTGACTACAACAACTGATCGGCGGTACAGTTGCTACTGGACACCCTCAAGTTAAGGCTCGTTGCCATTCATGGTGACGGGGCTCAAACACTTCGGCTTAACCTGGCAGAGCTTGCGGGCGGCGATTACACCTACCCGCAGGCGTTAGCGAAAGCAATCCATGACCACGCGAGTGAGCCGCATGGAATGGTATACCGTTCGCGTTTCGATGATGATGCTTTGGCGATGGTATTATTTGAGCGCGCCAAACCGCATGTCCGGATATTCCCAAGCAGTACGCCGGTTGCATTATTAAATGCGAAGGAACTTGGTGATGCAATTCGCAACACCGTTCCTTTCATTCTTATCTGACCTATTCTTGCGTCAGCCAACCAGTCACTTGAAAAAAAATGGCGATAGATCCCACTCTCTGCAGCATTGTTAAAGAGTAGGCGGCATCATGCCGCGATGAAATATCCAGGCAACGCCATAAGCAATCGGCGCAATGATCCCGAACAAGGCAATTGCATAAAGGAGTGCCAGTTTGCCCATTCCCCTGAGTTTGCTGAAATCGGTTATGACACCAATGCTGAGGAAAGTCAGCATGAACATCATGGTACGCATGGACCCTTCCACCGGGGGTCGCAGCTTCATGCAAAGTTTTGGCAATTTCCGGCCCGCTGGAAGCAATGGCGATATATGAAAACCACATCAGAAGGTAGCCCAATACGAATTTAGGAAATCGGTGCCAGATTTCCATGAGTCCGATTTTGGATTGCCCAGGTTGACGCTCCACCTTGTATACCCATACAAGCGCCGATACAAAAGCCCAAACGCCAACAAACATATCGATCCAGATTTTAGTGGTCAGCGAAGCCATTAAAATCCAGCCTTCCTTCCATCTCACACCCAGATTAGCCTCGGCGTTTGCCCGCATTAATTCATCGAGCATCGCTCCGGCGGCTGCATCCGCGCCGTCGGTTTTGACCGTCAACCCCAGAGCAGAACCATTAACGATCGGCTGGTTCGGGGCTATTGCGGTATAAAAACCGGGCAGTATGATGAGCTCGAACATGGCGAAGATCACCACCAGTATCGAGACGACGACTGGAATGACCGGGCGGGCGCGAATGGCACCGGCGGTGGCAATGGCGGCCGATACGCCGCAAATGGAAATGCCGGAAGCGAGTACGGCCGAAGCATCGCGTGATAGATGGAACACCCTGCGACCGAGAGCATACACAATGGGCCAGAACAACATGTATGCAACAAAGGTTGCGGCAACACCGGTCATGACCAACTCGGTAATGAAACCGGCCGCCTCGATGGACATGACACCAATTTTTATACCCAGGAACACGATTGCTGTTTTGATAAACCATTCCGGTTTCGCTGCTTCACTGAGAAACCCGGCAGTGCCCTTAAAAAAATTTCCGATAATCAGCCCAATCAAGAGGGCCAGCAGGTAAGAGAATCCACCTCCAAGCGACAATCCCCAGGATAAGCCAAATTTGGCGAACTCATTAACAGACACCTTGAAATGTGCTTCCTGTCCAATGATCCATATTATCCAGGTCATTACAAAAAGCACGGTCCATCCCGCCAGGAACCGTTTTAGATCGAATTTCATCGCCCATGCCGCCACACAAGTCAGCGTGGTAAATACCAGATAGGTTACCAGCCATGAAAGTGTCGGATGCCAGCCCAGCTTGCCGCTGGGTTTCAATACACCCTCAAGAGAAAATTCTCCCCATACCCAGGTGTTGGGTTTCGCCATCCAGCCGGTTAGATCCAATCCCCAGAGCGAACTGACGCTTGCGAGGAACATGGTGAGCCCCAGCCAGACCGCCCACCAGTCTTCTGTTCTCGCCATGCCGGAATACCACTTTCTGTTCATTTCACTTATTTCCTGCTCCGATTATTGCGCTGCCGATATCGGTGATTTCAAATCCAACCGGATGTAGCGGTTGAAGTAATGAGAGGCGTACTGCCGTATCCAGGTCGGGATACAGTTATAGTCAAACATCATGAATACGGTAACGTGACTATTCTCGGGGAATAATTGCCTATCCAGCAGGCATCTGGTCATTTCCTGGTCCAGTTCGAGCAAGGTCTCGCCACAAGCTTCGAAACTTTGGTGGTATGCGATCCAGTTGATGCCATCATGCACCAACCGGACCTCCAGATCGGCTTTCATTCGTTTATGCGGGGAGCAGGAACAGATCTACTAGAACACCCAGGATTACGAGTCCCGCGATACCGATGCCTATGCTCCACAAGCAGAGCTGGGTTTCCCACTTTTCCCAAGGTTCAGGTTCGCCCAGAACAGATTGATTGGATAATAAGTTGCCGACATTTTCAAAGGAATGATCGACCATCTCATTTTTTTTATCATTTTTTGTCATGATGTTTCTTTCTCTATAAGGTCCTTTTTATTTTAACGCAGGACAAGAAGAATGCCGATAGCGTCAGCACAGAGGCTAACTATGGTATCGGCCCCAGCAGAAGGCGAAAGAGAAGCATGTATGAGGTGGATACCAACAAGCTCGCGTGACGGGCGGAGTATAAAATGTCAGACAAGCCTGACCCTATAGATTTTTGTCAAACAAGCGCATTATCTTATGATCAATGGAGTCTGAGCTGACCCTGTAGATTTTGACCCTGTAGATTTTAGATTTTTGATTTATGCAGTTGGCGGATACGGTAGGGAAGCGTAGCGACAAATCCGAACAACGTGGTGACAGGAGGGGAGATTCATTGCGGGTCTGGACATCAACCTCAGCAAAAATAGAAGCCTGAGCCACGGTGTGATGGCGGCGGCTTTCGCGAGGTTTGAAAGGTTAAACTCAAAATTTGCCTATTCTTATTCTTGACTTATATCTCATTCTTATATTATTCTTATCCTTTCTTAATTAAGAAAGGAAGTATGTCATGGAATTCATTGAAATTGATGATGATGTGTTTGCGCATTTGCAAAAATATGCCCGACCATTTGTTGATACACCGAATTCAACCCTTCGTCGTCTGCTTGATATTGATCATGAAATTAATATAGTAAATCAAAAAAATCTTGATGCTGAATTAGAAGAATCCACAGCCCAAAATTCCGAGAGCAGCGGAACTATACCTTTGAGCCGATGGCCTTTTAAAGAATTGAAAGCTCACGAGCTCGCAGGCAATGCGCGATCCAAAGCTCCAAAGTCCGACTTGGCTCTATTGATTAAAGAGAATTTTCTACAAAACGGGCAGAATTTGTACCTCATTGACTATCAGGGAAATCGGGTGCAGAAATTTTCTGCAATTATTTCTGAGAATAATCTGGTCTATAACGGTCAGCGATACTCTATGAGCAATCTTGCTCAAGAGTTACTTCTCCAGCTAGGTTTCAGGAGTAATTCCGTTCGTGGCCCCGCGCATTGGGTGACCGACGAAGGGAGTTCAGTCAAGGATATTTGGCAGAAATATCTTGATCAGAAAGTGAGGAAATGAAATCGCTGGCAACAAAAATGTTTCAAATTTGTACCACGCTTATTTATTGCTCTCTCCACTTTCCAGCATAGCCATTTGCAATCGACCTATACGAAAATAGGAAGGGGGCCACGCTGTTAAAAATATTATTGCTATATGAATATTCGCAAAGACTTTGAATCTGTAGCGCCTTTTCTTCACCGACTAGCTGGAATAGGTGATGTATTTGCCAAGTATAACCTTGAGAATTGGCCACATCTAAGGCATAACGAGGACTTTCGTAAGATCTATACTTTCTCCACCCTATATAGCTGGCAGTTCGATGCGTTATATGCAAAGGGCCGAGACTTTGCGATTTTCGCGGCTGGCTGTCTTAAAGATTTCAACGATGTAGGCCAATTCCCAACGTTGTCTCTCTATGTCGACTCATTTGAAAATACTTGGGGCTATCGAGATGAACTAAAAAACTTTCTCGATGAAACAAAGGAGCTTGCATCTTTCGAAGAAACGCCTTGGGCAGTCAGCCGTATGATTATAATTTTTGATCATCAACTCAGGCTAATGGAAGCGGTAAGAGGAACTGTTGAAATATTAAAGAATACTCATCTATATAAAATCGAAAAAGGAGAGGCTTGCGTGGAAAAAGAGCAAAATATTAGCATTGGCAACATTAATGGTAAGGTAAACATCAATTCAATAGATAGCTCTACGAACATCAAGATTGACTCTTCATCTATATTCCTCAGCCTTCGCAAGGCTATAGCAGATTCAGACATCAAGGATGCAGCAAAAAGCCGATTATTTGAAGGTATTGAGTCTATGGAAAAAGCGAATGGGAGTTGGGCATTTTCAGAAAAATACAAAGACTTTATTCAGCAGTCAGCCAATCATATGGCAATTGTCGCGCCATTTATTCCAGCCCTTACGTCGTTATTAGGCGTTTGACTGGAGCGCGTAAAAATGAAAACAAACCACACTCAGTAAATTGTCTAGCAAATAAATTTCATGGAGATTACGGTTTGTGAATCGATAGAGTAGAGAACAGACTCTCTCCTGCCCTCCCTTATCAAACCGTGCATGCGGTTTTCCCGCACACGGCTCCGATGTTCTTCACGCCAGGACATGCGTTGTTTTCCAGTCCGCCGTTGTCGGAACTTTATATAGCCCAGTACGCATAAAACTTTTGGCTGTGTACGAGTAAAACTGATAGGGTCGGGCTCGCTTGATCCTAAATTGCTCTAACCACCTACTTTAACCGGTGGGGGCATGCGCTACCACCACAGTTCCCCAGCTCGTGGTGTAGCTGGGCGACACATTCAAACTACGGTTTGCAACGTATCACCACTTTCCAAAGTGAGCAGCAGCTTTTTTGTTCCGAGTCCCCCGGCGAATCCTGTGAGATCGCCAGATGTACCTATTACGCGATGACAGGGAGCAATAATTGAGATTGGGTTTTTTCCACTCGCAGCACCAACTGCTCGAACTGCCTTTACGTTGCCAATTTGCATCGCGATTTCGCGGTAACTGCGGGTTTCTCCAAAAGGAATAGTTAGCAGCGCCTCCCAAACCTTTCTTTGAAATTCGGTCCCGACGAAGTCGAGCTCAAGCTCAAAACAGTTTCTTTTCCCTGCGAAATACTCATTCAGCTGCCGTTCCGTCTCTGCCAGAATCGGACTATCTTTTTCTTCGTGCATCGGGCCAAGCCGTACTCGATTAGGTTTATCGTGTTCCCACAAGATTGCGGAGAGCTTTGATCCGTTTGAGACAAGCTTTAATTTACCAATGGGCGAATCCACGATCTTGTATACATATGACATATGCGCCTCTTATGAAGGAAGAAATGCCGTCTACCAGTGCCGTCCCGTCAATTATTTCTCTTATGGAGATGCACTCGGAAGACTTCGATTTCTCCTCGGCTGATGGGCGAACTTCCCCTGCTGCCCGCTGTAAATGCAGAAGGGATGAGCTTTATCCCGGATAATGCGGAATGCGGGATCAGTCTCTAACCGAAATGCTGTAAGAACCCGTGCCGGTTGGGCTGTAGTGCCTGACCTGGGTATAGTAAACGCCAGACGCAAGGTTGACAGCAATCCTTGAATTGGTTCCGGGACCGCTATCATCATCCTGAGTGATGAATGTGGCCGGATTATCGGGACCAAATAATGTAAGGAAGCAGTCGGTGCTGCCAGCGGTCTCGATTGTATGCGTGCCGGGATTCATTACCGTGAATGTATACATATCCCGCTCATTCGCAGCAGAGATCGTTCCCTGCACTGCCGGACCGTTTACCTGAATGGTTGGGATATCAGGTTGCGATGCCGATCCGCTTACCGAGATACTATAGCTCCCGACTGATGAGCCGCTGTAGTGCCGCACCCGTACATAATAAGTACCCGCCGACAAATTTCTTTCAATCCGCGAATTCGCGCCTGGTCCGCTGTCGTCATCCTCAGTAATGATCGCCGCCATGTCGTTGGGACCATACAGGCCGGTCACCACGTCGGTTGGACCCTGAGTCTCAATGACATGACTTCCAGGCGTAGTCACGACGAAACTATATATATCAATTTCTCCTGCCTGCCCTATCGAGGCCGAGGTAGCCGGCGCGCCAACGGTAAGGGGCACGACCTCTGGAGACACCACCCCCTCATCGTCATAGGTATAGCCGAGCGCATGATGATCGAGAACGCTTAGCGGCGTAGGCGGTGACGCCTCATTGTCCCATGGCGGCATCGGATCGTCCCGGCCGTGACCCGACACTACATTGGGGGTACCGCTGGGCGGCAAATAAATTGCCGCAGGATTTTCCCTTTGCCATTCCGCCCATAGCCGATCGATATTGCAATGGTGCAGCCAGAACACGGGGTCATTGGGAGATGCCATCGCCATCATCGACCCGCCAACCCACATGTGCCCCGGATTGTGAATGACCGATTCCAATCGATTACGAAAGCTTGTGTTAGTGCTGCTATTGGAGTTCCAGGGTGCGGAATCATACGGAACCACATTCAGGGTGGCACTGACACCCTGTTGAGTCGGCAGCGACCCCATTGCGCCAAAAGCGCGCGTAAGAAAAGTGGTTGTATCGCCGGGATCACGGACCGTAAGAGTCCATTCTCCGGTCGAAAATGCAAAGGGCCCTGTGGTAACCTGCCGGCTGGCACCTGTTCCATTGCCGCCCATGAGATCCGAGGCCCAAAGCGAGGCTCCCGCCGTCCTGTCGACTGTCCAGTCCCAATAGGGTATGGAAACACTTGAATCGATCTGCTGGAGAGCAAGCTCGAATCGTCGAAGATACTCACGGTGCCACGGCAAAAAGGCTGGGCCGCGGTGCGCAGGATCATTGGGGCTGGCCATGAAGGCGGCGCGATGTTGAGCAACGAACATATCGTAGTCGCCGTTTGCCTTCAGCGCTTTTACCGCAGCGACGAATGCCGCTTTCTCGGCGGCTGTCAGGCTGGACTGATTTTTTCGGATCCCCATGTTATTCCCCCGTTTCCCTGTAGTCGATAATCTTCTTGGCTAAGTCGACTGGCGAAGGTTGGGGGTCGAAGGCAAAGCCGGATGCAATATATTTCCCACCTGCATCGCGCACCGTGAAGATTCGCTCCCCATCGATGTATAGTTCAGTCCCCTCGGCGCCCGCTTCGTCTTCTCTAATCCCTGCCGTAGCTCTCGCGGTAGAAGCCTCCGCTCCGGTTCGAAGGATAATCTCCCGGCCCTTATAGGTTTCACGTTGCTCCGCCATTTTCCCCCCTCGCAAATATGAGTTCCAGATCAGATCAAAAACCGAATAGGTCACGTGAGCTGATTATTTTTAATATAGGTCATCTCGCTGAAAATGCCAGGAAAGCTGATGTGTCGAATTGCACGAGATCAAATACAACCGGAAAATATTCCAGGAAATAACGTTGCGTTGCTAAAAGTTACTGAAAAGGAGACCACAATATGGAAAAAAATCTCTTGCGAATATTTTGAAACGATTAAAACGCTATGCCAGATGCCAGGAAGGTCGATCAGCAGCCAGTTCAGGATCGCCCTGCTGTAAGCTCCGACACCGGCGCATCAGCCTGACGACGGTCCTACCCATCTTACAAATCCCCGCGAAGAAACTACGATAGTACCTTTCCTCCACCCTTAAATTTTTAACCCATGGCGATACGAACGAATACGACCAGGGCAGGTGATTCACCGATACGACTGGTGATTCACGGTGGCGCCGGTACTATCACGCGCAGCAAGCTGAAAAAGGAGCTCGAGCAGGCTTATACGCAGGTGCTTTCGCAATCGCTGACTGCTGGCCATGCAGTGCTTGAAGCAGGCGGCAGTAGCATTGATGCCGTGATTGCAGCCATCGTGGTAATGGAAGATTCTCCTTTATTCAATGCCGGCAAGGGCGCGGTGTTCAGTAATGCCGGTCGCATTGAACTGGATGCGTCCATCATGGATGGTTCCACTCGCATGGCAGGTTCTGTTGCCGCCGTTACGACCATACGCAACCCCATCCGCGGTGCGAATGCCGTGATGACGAAAAGCGCGCATGTGATGCTGATGGGTCAGGGCGCCGATGCCTTTGCCGCCGAGATGGGCCTGGAGATTGTTGATCCTTCCTATTTTTACACGCAATTCCGATGGAACCAGTTGCAAAAAGCCATTGCCGAAGAACGCCTGATGCAGGACCATGACGTGGTTCCCGATACACCGCAGCCCCAGATGAACGAAAAGACGGATGAAAAAGTGGATAAAAAGCGTGGAACGGTGGGGGCCGTGGCGCTGGATCGTCACGGCAATCTCGCCGCCGGCACATCGACCGGCGGGATTACCAACAAGCGCTTCGGGCGCGTGGGGGATTCGCCCGTCATTGGCGCCGGAACCTACGCGGACAATCGTTCGGTTGCGGTATCCGCGACTGGCACCGGCGAAATATTCATTCGCACCGTAGCTGCATTCAACACAGCAGCACAGGTACGGTTGCAGCACATTCCAATTATTACGGCGGCGGATTATACCCTGGCGGAAATCGCTGCCCTCGGCGGTGATGGCGGCTTGATCGTGCTGGATGCAAAAGGTAATTATGCAATGCGTTTCAACACCAGGGGCATGTTCCGTGGCACTATCGGCAGCGACGGCATCGCGCAAGTGGGCATGTTCGCCGACGACGATAGAGCATCCACATCCAACTCATACGGTACTCGATAAAACAGAGCCGCCTGGGGTCAGCCCAAAGGCAATTTCCCCAACACTTCCAGACAGCTTTTGTGGATTTTGTGGATAACAGAACCAAGAACTGAAGATTGATTTTATCGCCACTTCACCCGGACTGGAATTCCACCTTTGGGGCGCAGGGTTACCGCCATCTCAATCTCGACTTCGTCCGTGTCAAGCAACTGTAAATCACAATGCTGAACTATCATGCTGAGCAAAAGCTGGCTTTCCAGTAATGCAAAATGACTACCGATGCAGATGCGTTCACCTGTCCCGAAAGGCATAAACGAAAACCTGCGATTTTCGGGTATTAAAAATCGTTCAGGATCGAACTTCTCTGGTTGCGGCCAAAAATCAGCATGATGATGAAGATTGAAAATGCTGAATATCGCAAGTCTGCCAGCCCTTAGAAAATAGCCATCAACCTCGGTATCCCTATTGACTCTACGCAGCATAATGCCAGCAGGTGGACGGAAGCGTATCGATTCATTGAGTACGGCTTTAGTATAAAGAAGCTGCTGCAGATCTGCCGCGTCCGGTATTTTTCCTTGCGGCAGACCGTCAAGTTCCTGGCGCAGCTTAGCGAGTACGTCTGGATGCCGGGCCAGCAAATATAAGGTCCAGCTCAACAAATTCGCGGTAGTTTCATGGCCTGCACCAAAAATGGTGATGACTTCATCCCGAAGTTGCCTGTCAGTCATCTTTTCACCAGTGTTGTCATCGCTTACTTTTAGCAGCATATCCAGCAAGTCCTTGTGCGCGGATGGAGTAGCGCGACGCTCATTGATGATTCCGTAAATGACGCCATTGATTATTCCCAAAGCCTGTTTGAATTTTTGATTGGCCGGGGTGGGTACATACAACGGGAGCATCAAAGGATTCACGATAGTTTTAGCGGCGTACCTGAGCAAGATATCCAGAGATGGCGATATATGTTCTATCTTGTCGAGTACGCTGGTACTGAACATGGTCTGGGTGATCCCCTCCAGCGTCAACTGTGTCATTTCCCTGGACAGGTTAATCTCCGCACCTTCACCCAGCTTCCGCCATCTATCCAGCATATTGCTGCCAGCAGCGGCGATCTGCGGCAACAGCGTGGTTATATTGCTTCGCTGAAAAACCGGCTGGATCAACCGCCGTTGCCTTTGCCATAAATCGCCCTGGCTTGTTACTAATCCCTGCCCCAAAACCAATTCCAGTCCAGTCGGTTTTCCGTCACCGTGTATTTTTACAAAAACATCGCTTTGCTTGATGAGGGCTTGTTCAAACAGCTTCGGGTGACCGAACAGATAAATTTGGCGGGCAGCTAACCTGAAGCTGACCAGGTCACCGTACTCTCGCTGCCAGTCACAAAGGGCCTGAAACGGATTCGCGATCATCTGGCTTAAATTGCCCAGCAGAAAATTGCCTTTGACCTGTGGAACTGTTTTGTTATGCGGCATCGTCAACATCGGTTAGAAGTTTTCAATCATGAGTTCATCAGCATTTAATTCTGCGCGTGCACGGATCAGATGCAACAAGTCAAACAAAAGCAAACCCACTATATGTTCTTGTCCAGCTTTCGCCAATGGGTCCTGATAGAACGGGGTGTTGCGATCAAACGATCCATCCGCTTGACCATGTTACCGGGATTCAACATGAATTATTTTGAACATCATTGATCAAACGATAGGGTAAGCGCATGATCAACCTGCGCTACCGATAAGCCGTCATTAGACTGTTACCATTAAAGTTGTTTTTTTACTGATACTTCCCGCCATGCTTTATCTGATATTGGTCTGTTTTATCGCTCTCCTGGTTGTCGGGCCTTCCTACTGGGTCAAACATACCATGGAAAAATACAGTGAACCGGCTGATCGCTATTCATTCACGGGAGCACAACTGGCTCGCAAGTTGCTGGATAAGGCCGATTTACAACATATTGCGGTGGAGGCAACCGAATTGGGCGACCACTATGATCCGTTGAAAAAAGTGGTCCGTCTCACACCGGAAAAATTCAACGGCCGCTCACTGACAGCCATAACGGTTGCAGCGCATGAAGTCGGCCATGCGATCCAGCATCAGGATAACTACCCGCCTCTTGCCTTGCGTACCAGGTTGGTGCAATGGGCTGCACCTGCGGAAAAACTGGGTGCCGGAATCCTGATGCTGTCTCCCGTGATTATGGCGCTATTGCGCTCTCCCTCGGCGGGATTGCTATTTCTTGTAGGCGGCATCCTGACACTGGGAAGCGCGACGCTTGTGCACGCACTAACCTTGCCTATGGAATTGAATGCGAGCTTTGCCCGAGCCTTGCCAATTTTGGAGCGAGAACGTTATCTGATCGATGGGGACATGCCGCATGCCCGGCGATTGCTCAGTGCCGCGGCATGGAGTTATGTTGCGGCTTCCCTGATGACACTCCTCAATATGGCGCGTTGGTTGGCGATTCTACGCCGATGATGAAGTTAAAATATGCGGGATGTTGATGTCAGAATGAGCGGTCAATCGAGGAACCCGGATTTTTCTATAGGCGAGTAATAGGGTTGAGCATGCCTGATCGTGGCTGAGATGAAGATTAAAAGATATCGACTTAGTCCAATTATTGCCACTTAAAATTACGTGCTACACTCCGTCGTTATTTTAGAATCAATCGAGCTTGGCCCTATGGATTCTTTTTTGTTGCCTACTTTACGTTAAGCCTTTTCAACCAGACATCCGCTGAAAACTCGAACGATGACTCTTCTGACGCCACCTTGTTTCGGACAAACTGAAGATCAGATTAAAGATTGGATGAGAAGAGAGGTTCAATTGGGAACCGTCGTGGCGGTTAGAAACACTCAAGCAAGGTTTCTTCACTATGCCAAAGCGATAGTCGTTCGGTTGGGTAGAGAGGCCGCTTCGAAGTCAACACTCTCGGCTCAGGTTGTCTCAGCTTAGCTGGACTAACTTTTTACTATTCCAGAAAAAACTGCCGTCACCCCAAAGGTCAAACGCGGCTAGTCATTCCGACGGAAAAAGTTTTGCAGGCTTGCGGAAGCCCAGGCGGTCTTGGGCTTGGTTACTCAGCCACGGGTTTAACATGCTATGCATAACGTGTCTATGTTAACGTGTATCTATGTTATCTATGGTACGCGTATCTACGGCGCGTCTATGGGTCAAACTCGATTGACCTTGATGTATTAGCCCCCAATTGAACCGGACACGGATGCACTGATGATAGGAGATAGGCATATGCCTGACGCTATGCATAGTGCTTCTGGTTTTGATCGTATTGAAGTAGTCACGGGAGTCGAGCGCCGCAGGCGCTGGAGCTTGGGTGAGAAATTAAAGGCCGTTGAGGAAACGCGTTCATCTGGCATGAGTGTCTCGTATGTGGCTCGAAAGTATGGTATTTCTCCGAGCTTGTTATTTCGTTGGAGAAAGCTCATGGCCGAAGGAGGCAAAGAAGCCATACGTAGTGATGATGCGGTAGTGTCTGCGGCAGAGGTACGGGAATTGAAAAAGCGGATTCGGGAGCTGGAACGTGTGCTGGGCAAGAAGACCATGGAGAATGAGATTCTCACGGAAGCGGTGAAGCTTGCCCATGAAAAAAAACTGATCTCGCGCATGCCGTTGCTGCCACAGGACGATTTGCTGTGAAGGCCATTGCAGACACGATGCGTGTGGCGCGCTCCCATCTTGTGGAACAGATGAAGGCAGGAGAGACACCTGCCCGCTGCCGCTATCATAAGACCGATGATGCCTGGCTGCTGCCCTTGATCCGGGAACTTGTGGATGGCCGCATGACTTACGGATACAGAAGGATTTGCGCTCTGCTTAACCGCAAGCTGGAAGGAATGGGGCAGCCTTCGATCAACCATAAGCGGGTCTACCGCATCATGCGTCAGAATGGGCTGCTGCTGACTCGACACACCGGCAAACAGCCCAAGCTGCCTCATGAAGGCAAAGTGATCACCTTGCGTTCTAATTCTCGCTGGTGCTCCAATGGCTTCGAGATTCCCTGCTGGAATGGGCAGGTGGTGCGCGTTGCCTTCGCGCTGGATTGCTGTGATCGCGAAATCATCAGCCATGCTGCTACCACCAGCGGCATTACCGGCGAGATGGTGCGCGACCTGATGGTTGAATCCGTTGAGCGACGCTTCGGGCGGGTTGCCAGGCTTCCTCATGTTGTGGAATGGCTCAGCGACAACGGCAGTTGCTATACCGCCAGAGAAACGGTTGCCTTTGCTCAGGATATGGGATTCGTCAGTTGTTTTACTCCAGTCAGAAGCCCTCAATCCAATGGCATGGCCGAAGCTTTCGTCAAAACCTTCAAGCGGGATTATGTGTATGTGCATGATCGTCCCGATGCAAAAACCGTCATGTCACAGCTTCACCAATGGTTCGAGGATTACAATGAGTACCACCCTCACAAGGGGCTGAAGATGAAGTCGCCAAGACAATTCATCCGCAGCCAATTATTAACCGCATCCTGTCCGGTTTCATAGGGGCAACTCCACTTGAATTGCTCCGATCGCTTATCCCCCGTTGACCGCAGGCTCTATTCGCCTCTTCAATTTCTCTTGGATACTTTGCTTGAACCGATCGTTTCCCAATACCCGAGCCTTGTTGGTTGCCTCTCTGATTGCGTTAATGCTCTCTTCAGAAATCTGGTACTCAAATAGCTGCTTGTATGTATTCCGGCATTCCTCGCCAGTTCGTTCCAAACGTAAGTATTCGGAAATGTGGAGCTAGCTCCAATTATTGTTTAGTACCACCCAATTCAGCTGGTTTTCTTCCTGCGACCCGCCAAGGCACCTATAATACTAAGCCCCGCCAAGAACATGGCATATGTTTCAGGTTCGGGGACAACGGAAGTGTTAGAAGTGTTAGAAAATGAAAAGCTTAGATCGTTAAAGACGCTTGAATTACCCGAGGGATCATAAAGATCCTCGAAACTCACCAATGTTGTATTGGGCTGCCAATTTTCTTCCACCCGTGCATGAAATTGCCCATCCGCGTTTCCAGCCGCCGCTCCTGTAAAAAAATCGTTGCCTGTGTTATTCACATGAATTCGAAAAAATAATTCTGTTCCGGCAGTAAATGATCCAATATTCATGTTGGACCCAACTGGAGAGGCGTGATTGTTGAAAATGAACAGATCATTTGCGGTATTTCCATCGTTTCCAGGATGTCGGCTTCCGTCTAACATGAGATAGAGATCGTTGCTATAGGAGGCTGAGTTTCCCTGATACGTAGCTATGACACTATCGGTTGAGGTGGTGAAAATACCAAATCCTTCAGTACCCGGTTTTGCTATGGGAAACGCATGAACCGAAACCGATAACAAGGATGTAATCGCTACAAGTATTATGCTATGTATACCCATTTCCGATCCTAAGTGAGTTAGGGAGTCTTATCTTAATATAAGCATAAATTTACACAATAGTAATATCGGACTAGTCCTGAAACACGAATTGCCTCAATAAAATGAAATCTACGGGGTCAGACTCGATTGATCTTGAATTGTGTCGACCTCCTATCCCCACCCATGGCCTCAGGCTCTACCCGTTTCTGGTTTTGTTGGGGCACATTTAGCTTTCTAAGCTAAAAGCTATGCGGAATTACGAGAAGAAGCCCGACAGTAGCGTATAGATGACAGATAGCCCCACGCCGAACCGGATGCAAGTCAGCAAATACGCCTCGGTATCAATTAAGGTAGCTTTGTATCGCCCTTCCCACAGCATGCCAGCGCGCCGGTAGCAGTGATTGAAAAATTGGACATAATAACGCCGAGCATTTGCAGGACTTCGCTCAAGCTCTGCTCTTCCTGGGGAGTGACGAGTAAGTGCATGTGGTTGGTCATCAGCACGTAGGCGTGAATGTCACAACCATGCTTTTCACAGGCTAACCGCAGTTTATCAAGATAGAACCGATAATCCGCCTCGGCACAAAAAATTTCAGTCCGATTATTGCCCCGTAAAATTTACGCGCTGCGGTTGGCCGGAAGGATAAATCTCGGTAGCGTGCCATTTCAATCCTCTCGCTCGGGAAAGCACCCTAGACCGCCTCGTAATTTTATAATCAATCGATTCTGACCCTATAAATTCGCTCCTAACAGCATCCGGTTGCGCTCAAAACCGGGCTATCTGCTGCCCGAGGGCTTACGAACGAAAAATGGCAGCAATATCACCTGTCCTGGTGTCTGAAATTACTTGACCACTGGACTTTGGTACATGTCGAAAAGACTTACATCTTCTTCTAAGTTCCTGTATTAACAAATAAGAGTTATCGTTTGGTCAATGGCTTACTTGGCTGGCTCGATTCTTGCTCATCCATTAATATCAGTCTGATTAGGATAGTGCGGTTCTTGCACCTGTACTCTACCTTGGCGTCTGCGCACGTCAGAAGAGTGATTTTTCCGGCAATGGAACGGAAACCCAAGGTGCATAAAGAATAACGTTTAGGAGTGTATGTGATGGAAGCACCAAAATGCTTGTCGATACTGACATTAGCAGTGATAGGAGTGCTTTACGGCACCTCCCCGGCATTGGCGACGCCATTTCTGGGTTCGGCGCAAAATTTCGCGGTACTGGGGGCCTCGACGGTAACCAATACCGGCTCGACCACCCTCTGGGGGGATTTGGGTGTCTACCCAAGTTCTTCGATTACTGGCGTTGGCAGCATCACCCTCACGGGAACGGCACACCAAACTGATGCGGTCGCGCAGCAAGCTCAGATAGATGCCGTCACCGCGTACAATACTCTTGCAGGTCAGGCGGTCACAAGCGACCTAAGTGGGCAGGATTTGGGAGGACTCACGCTCACACCTGGCGTCTATTTCTTTTCGTCGTCTGCTCAATTGACGGGCACGCTCACTCTCAACGCCCTACACGATCCCAATGCATTGTTCGTTTTTAAGATAGGGAGTGCGCTCACCACCGCAAGTAACTCGACTGTCAACGTGCTGAATGGTGGCGCAAATAATGGCGTGTTTTGGCAAGTCGGCAGCTCCGCGACTCTGGGTACCAGCACGCTCTTCGCAGGAAATATTCTCGCGGATCAGAGCATCACCCTGAATACCACCGCAGAGATTCTGTGCGGTAGGGCCATCGCGCTACATGGTGCGGTGACAATGGACACCAACACCATCTCCAACGACTGCACGGGCCAGGGCATAGGCGTCGAGCACAGTGACTACAGCAGCGTCGGTTTCAGCGGTTTTGGCAGGAGCGACGCTGTTGGTCAGACTGTTCCTGAGCCAACCACACTGGCACTGCTGGGATTGGGCTTCTTGGGACTGAGCTTCATCCGTCGTCGTCAAGGTTGAGATTACGCCAACTCTAGAGCTAGAGTTGGCGTGTTATTTTGTTTGGCTACACTTTAACCTTGCCTAATGGAGTTAAATGCGCGTAACACTAGTATAGCGCCCGAAATATTCGGTTTTAATTGATGACGGTTAGCAGCCACACGCGGTCAGGTCTTGCCATTTGCCATAAGCGGCGTGGTGACAGCTTCATCTGATGATATTACTGTTACCGTCAGTTACCGTCGGATTGCAATAGTCGAGTTTGGATGTGTTTGGACAACAAAAAACCCGCAAGCCTTTATTCATACGGGTTTTCTGGATTTCTTTGGACTACTTAGGACACTTCATTGGGGCGGCGTCAATTGAATCTGGCTCTACAATGCCTATGCTTGCTCGATTATTCTAATTCTATAAAGTATAGTTACCGTCAAAGTTACCGCCATACTATCGGCCTTGCCTATGGTAGCTCCGACTTTATCTACGAGAAAATATCAGGCCACCCTGCGTTGTAACCGCGCCATGAGCCAGCAGATTGTCCTCGAACTGATCAATATTAAAATGATCGTGTAACCTAAGTCATCAATATATGCCCTACCATAACCAGCAAGAATATTGTACTTAGTCACATTTCCGGTAGTGGTTCAGTTTGAAATATTCTTTTTGTAAGGCCCCTGCTTCTTCGGCTCTTCGTCTGGAATGATTGCGATAACCTCAGCCATGCTCCAAACGTGATCGGTCAAACCCGCTTCCATTGCAGGCGTAATCCGAGGCGATTTGTGAATCTTGCAAAAATTGTAGAACATAAAATATAGGCTGATGGCGTGCATATGATTTTCCAGCTTCTTACTAAAGACATTTGTCAGGGGTGTGAAGCGACGCATATGCATACTCATGGTTAAATTGTGGCGTTCGACGTGGCTGGTAGGAACATTCTTGATATTCGGGTTGCTAGTTATACGGCGTTTCTCTGTGCCACTGCATTCCAATGAACTATAGCGCCGCTGATGTTCTTCAGTTCGCCCCGCATTGCCATACAGCTTAATCAATTGGGCAAAGTCTACATCCCCTCCAAAAGGATCTTCTCCGGCCTGAATATAAGCTTTATGACCGTCTGTAGCTAATTGGATGCGGCGATCAAGGCGGGAGGCCAAATCATTAATGAAGGCATAGGCTGAATCAGCATCACGAGTCCCAACGTGCCAGCACGGAATCAGCTTTGTATCGGCATCAATAGCAGTCCACGTGTAAACATCCCCGAAACCGAATTGATCTTGCAGCTCTTCTGGTAAGTTCTTCTGTTTCATGCCTACGAAAGACCAAATCTCACCAAATTCAACGCGCTTGCAATTCAGGTTGCGCATTACCGAGTCTTGGTACAAGGCGCATGCTTCACCAGAATCGGCAAGCAGCTTGAGGACGGTGTTCTTGCTAACGCAAGTAATACGCGTGGCGGCATTGATTCCCATTCCTTCAGAAAGCCCGGAAAGGATTTGTGTGCGTTTTTCCGTAGAGAGTTTGTTCATGAGCTTGCCTCAAGCATTTAGTATAGTTTGAATTAAACGACGTCTATTTTATAGTCAAGCATAAATGTCAGTTTGCTTTTTTGGCCCGGTTGAGGTATTTTTCGTTAATGGAAATTAAATTTGCTGATTGCCGAACACCTGGTCAACTTGTCGATGCCGCTTTGAAGAGTATCGGGTGGACTCAAAGAGTGCTGGCTATTGTTCTTGGGATGGATGAAACAGGGATCAATAAGATTGTGGCAGACAAACGCCCAATAAATGCGGAACTGGCGTTATTGCTAGAGGAGTTATTCGGCATTCCAGCGGAGAGATTTTTGGAACTCCAAAAGTCATATGACCTTGCGTTAGCCAGAATAGCATCGAAACCCGACCGTCAACGCGCAACCAGGGCGCAAGTATTCGGCGGTTTGCCTATTACTGACATGATTAAGCGGGGCTGGCTTTCTGATGTTAATGATGTTCGAGATGTGGTCGGTGTAGAAAAATCGTTGGCGAAGTTTTTTGGTGTGGACTCAATAAATCAAATTGAAATACTTCCGCATGCCGCAAAAAAAACAGCAGTCTCTGAGGACACAACTCCAGTCCAGATCGCATGGCTTTACAGAGTGAAACAAATTGCAAGCGAAATGATTGTAGGAAAGTATTCGAACGTTGGGGTACGCCGCACAATCGAGCGACTTAGAACTTTGACATCCGCAGCAGAAGAAGCAAGAAAAGCGCCGAGGATACTTGCCGAATGCGGTATTCGCTTTGTAATTGTCGAGTCCCTACCATCTGCAAAAATAGATGGCGTTTGCTTTTGGCTTGATGAAGTATCTCCCGTAATTGGGATGTCTATGCGATATGACCGAATAGATAATTTCTGGTTCGTACTTCGTCACGAATTGGAGCACGTTCTACATGAACATGGGAAAACGTTGATAACCATTGATGCTGAACTAGAAGGTGCGCGAGCAGGCACCGGGGATGGCGTTGCCGAGGAAGAGCGGATAGCAAATTTGGCGGCAGCGGAATTTTGCGTCCCCCAAAAAACAATGGATAGTTTTATTGCTAGAAAGTCACCAGTATTTGCTGAAAGGGACATTCTTGGGGTGGCTGCAACTTTACGTATACATCCAGGATTAGTAGCTGGGCAGTTGCGTTATCGAACTGGTAAATACAATCGTTTTTCGAGTCACTTGGTAAAAATTCGGGCAATTGTTTCACCTAGTGCAGTTGTTGATGGTTGGGGCGATATTGCCCAGATCGGTGTTTAAGGACGAAAAAGATGACTAAAGCTCAAGAGATGCAAAGTATTATCAAAAGATATAGAGAAGAAACCGGAAAGGATTCGGTTGACATGCATGATGTCGCCAAATATGCGATAGGAATGGGATGGCCTTTACCAAAACCCAAAACAGCTATTGACCGATTGGCAGAGCAATTCTCTAGTGCAGCTAGAGAAGAAATTAGAAAAGATGAAGTTACTGGTAAACCATATAGAGCAAACCTAGCCGTTACCACATGGCAAGGGACAGAGCAAATGACATTGTGGACAGACATTGATGTAGCCCCGCGCTATATTGCTCATAGATCATTTCAACAGCGGAGAGAGCAAACGGTTGGAGATGTCCTTCAACTTACATTCGACGTTATGCACTGGAATAGGGTCAATGAAACAGAAGACCCGATAAATATGCCAACAGACTTTACTGATGATGTTCAGTGGAGAATGAATGAGCCAGATAAAAAACAAAGCTCTGCTTAGTTAAGTCTTTTTCCAGCGGGCCTGAGCAGCAGTTCTTGCAATTTGTTCGCGCTGCTTTGGTGTAAGCTTGCTCGCTCTTGCCTTGCCACCTTTTAGCCCACCACGCCGCCCCGATTCTTGGGCGGCTTTCTTTTTTTCATCTATCGGTTCTTGAGGCTCAGCCTCACCCGTTGCGTTCCGTACTACATCAAACGCAATTTGAGTAAAATCTTTCCGAGGATTTGTTTTTGATTTCATGCTATTCATACCAACATGGTGATGCTAGAGGGTCTAGGCCGTCAAAATTTCAAACTAAACCACTACCACGTTTCCAGTCCACTGGCTAATGCGACTTCTTTCTCACAAGTACTACCGTAGATATAAGTAGCTGAATCCAGCTTTACCATGTCGCCTACATGGGGGCGAACAAATAATATGAACTTTGCCCCCTTATTTTTTAAAACTTTTCAACTTGCCTTACCCATCGGTTCCGAGGAGACAGCTAAAGTCGAATTCGTTGCCGCACTCATTGCTTTCAGGCAAGCTGCTACTTCATCTAAAAAAATGTTCCCCTAATCATGTTGCTATCCCCAATTTCCTTTATATTGATGAGCAGAGGTTCGGGACGTGTGCCAAAGGAGAAATTAAAGTGCGTTTGCAGCGGTCTTCTCTCACTGGCGCATTCGAGCCAACGGAACCTATGTTGGAACAGATTAATATGCGTAGCTTTTATTGCAAGCTTTATAGCTGAGCTAACAACTGGACTTAAGTACACCTATCACTAAGTATGGGTATTTCGGAATTTGTATCCGATTCTCATTGACATGAGCGGTAGCGATGGGCTGCTTTGTCCTAGAATTGGACATTGGTGTTTTTGATCGAGTTAGGGCGCAATACTGTCCCCCTATAACAAAGTTAAGTCTTTTCGAATGGCAATCGCAGATCGAGTAAAGCGTCAACTTTGGGCGAGTTCAGCTGGTCTATGCCAAAACCCGGCATGCCGTGCTGACCTATTTCGAGTCTTTGCCGATGGCACGATTGCTAGTATCGATGAGCTAGCTCATGTTATAGCTCAAAAGTCGGATGGTCCCCGAGGTAATGATCAATTGCCGCTCAGTGAGCGAGATGAATTTGAAAACGTCATCGTCCTATGTCCATCATGTCATACGCTTGCTGACAAAGCACCACAGCACTATCCGTCAGAGTTACTTCGTGGATGGAAAAGGACTCACGAAAAAATCATCAGGCGCGCATTGTTAATCCCAATTTTAAAAGACAGGCTGGAGCTACGTAGCGAAGTCCGACCTTTATTGGAAAGAAACAAAGGCATCTTTGAGGTGTATGGCCCTCATTCCAGAGCATCGGCGAATCCCTTGGCCGACGCAGCTAAGCAGTGGCGAAGGCTTGTACTGGTAGAAATTTTGCCAAACAATAAAAAAATCGCGACACTTTTGGAAATCAACAGACATCTGCTAAAGGCAGAAGAGCTAGCGACCGTAAGAGCTTTTGTTGTTCACGCCGAGGCACTCGAATACAACCATGTCTCCGGGGACAAAAATCCTGCGGCGCCTTTGTTCCCCAACGAAATGGACAGCATTCTTGGATGAGGTAAGACATGCCAGATCAAGGCTACTACAAAAAACGCCCCCGCCCAGAGAGCATTGAAGCATTGTCTAAATATCTGCGCTCAAACGCAATAGTAAACGAAACCCACCAACGTGATGAGCACAGGTTTAAGGTTGATCGCAGGGGGATGCCTGACCTTAACGTCTATTTAACTAACATCTATATTGTCGGCGAAGCCGACGTAATGGAAATCCTTGCCGAAGCACCTGAAACAAACGCAATAGTCACAATGAGTGCGTGGAATGGTTATTCGAATGATGCAAAGTCTTACGCGAAAGATCGCGACGTGGGTTTGTTCAAATTCAGTGAATTCTTGGGAGCGGTCTACTACGTTGGGAAGCAATTTCTGGATTACGAACCTCCTAGCCTCGAAGAGCGTGCAAGACGCCGCAACTCATGAAGGCGTTGCGCTGCACCTCTTCGGGTCAGCACTTCGAACAGTTCATGCGAATGATCTAGATATTCTTATTGTCTACGACAAGCGATTTCTAACTGTTGCTGAAGCGCTGTCTTTGCGGCGTGACCTGTCGCAATCTATATCCGCTGATCTGGGAATTTGCGCTGATTGTGTTCTCTTAACAACACAGGAGGCAGAGCAAACCAATTTCGGTCCCATGGAAGGGGCCGCATTGATCTCGCCGACGTTGAGTCCGTTATCGGGAAGCGCACTTGTGTGAAATGTGTCGGGAATAGACCATCGAGACCGGCATTTGTGAATAAATAAGCCTTCTTGGGCTTGGTATTTTTTATGTCGCAGTGGCTGGGACTGACATGGAACGGACCGGGGACAACTGTCCTTTTAGTCAGTAACAGCGGTAACAATTCGCATAAGAGACCGAAAATGCCCGATCCATGGGGTATTCGGCGTTACCACAAAATGGTACCGGTTCGACTATATCCTGTAACGGCGGTAACAGGAACAGATGTATTGGATTTCCTGTAACAGTAACAGTAACAGGAACATGAAGCAGTAGAAATTGGCTGTAACGGTAACGGGGAACACGGTACAGTAGAGTTTTCCTGTAACAATATAACGTGTTACCGGCGGAGACAACGCAGTAACAGCGGCGTTACGCGAAGAATTAAACCCATATTGGATGTTACCGCGTTACCACCGTTACATCGGTAATCGGCTTACTCTCCCTCATCCACGTACCGGATAACATAGACTCTGGATGAACCTAATCCGGGGAGGCGTACAACCTGCGAGGGCTTCTTGTCGTTACCGGGAAGCAGCAATCCTGCTTCTATCAAGATGTTCTTGACAGTCTTTTCGTCAAATCCTTGGCATACTTCTTTGCGGAAGGTTTGGGGCAATACCAGAAACTCCCGTCCCTCTTTTATTCCATTTCGGTAAAAGCCTGCCCGTTTAGGAACACGCTGGTCAATTGTGGCGCTGATATCTTCAAAGCGGCTTGCGCCGTGCATTTCAAAGAAAGCGCGCACCTGGGCAAGTATGGCGCGTTCTTCGCGGTTGCCACTACCGCCAAAGGCTTCGATCCAGGCGGCAAAGCATTTGCGGGCAGCATGAATAGCTTCTCCTTCCGCCCATCCTGTCAACTTGGAGTGGGTCGCAAGCTCACCCGCTACGGCAACCAGTGCAAAGCGCCGTGCTACCCGCCTTACCTGCCCTGCCGCATGTGCCGGTGTTATTCCGCTTACGAATCGGTTGATTTCCTCTTGCAGGATGCTTACAAGGCTTGCGCGGTTCGCTACAAGGTAGCGCAACCATTCCTTACCCGTAGCGCCGTGATACTTGGCGGAAGCTTCCTTGATTGCTAACGCCAGTGAAGCGGCGTTGGGATGTCCATGCAATGTCTCAAATATTCCCATACCCGCGCCAGCATCGGCTTCTACGTCGGCAAGGCGGATTTCCTGTCCGGCAGTCGATTGCTTGCCTGCTTGCGCCATGACAGCGGAAAGGGATGCTTCGCCCGCGCTGAGGAACAGCAGCCGCCACCGTTGGGCTGAACGGGCAAGTCCATTGCGTGACGCCCTCGCCTTACCTTGACCATTCGCCAGAAGGTATGCTGCCTCTCCGGCATCATTGGGGTCGATCTGACCGATTTCATCGAGGATGAGCAGCCCATCATTGTGCAATGTTGCCAATCCCTCCAATCCATTGACTGTACCGCGCCACAGGCGCACATAAGTTGAGGGGTTACCCCATACGGAAGCGGCAAGCTTCAACGCAGTGGATTTGCCAGAGGATGAAGCGCCCCGCAAATGAAAGCCCCCAGAATCTTCACCTGCAATTTCAGCCAATGCGCCCGCAAAAGCCACAGAAAGAGCAAATACCAGCCGCGTGTTCCCTATCGCCAAAGCTGCGACAGAGTTGCGCCATTCGTCTGCCGTGCCTGACTCAGAATAAGCGGGTTCAGTGGCATGTGAATTTTGAAACACGACAAGTTCTTCAGCTTCCCCAATCGAGCCGTTAGGCGTAACAAAAGTATTGCCGTGCCAGCCCAAACGGTCTACACAACGCGCTCTGGCATCTATCGGCCATACCTTGATGTATGTAGCTAACAGGCCGCGTGCCGATGGACTAGGGGAAATTTGCAGGCCACGCCGTGCAAGCTCGCGCCTCACGTCTAAACCATCACTTTCCAGCAGTTCAAGCGGCATTGCCCATTGATGGGGGTGACCATCGTCATCCTGCCATTCCAGCAGTCGCCCCCATTCCCCGCTCTTCTCGTCCCGCGTCTTGGCAATAACGTTTAAAGGTGCGCAAACCCATTGGGGCGTTTGCTCATTGCCGTCTTTGTCCTTGCCAAGGAAGTAAACACCCGTTTCAGAGAGTTCGAAGCGCCCGCCACCATAGCGGCATAAAGTTACGGGTGCATTCGCTGAGTTTTGCCGGGATGCGAGCGGAGTGACTTGCGCTGTAACGGTGTTTTGCATTGTCATCCCCTTAGAGCGCATTGGCAGCGGTTTTGCGAGCCGCTTCCAACTTGATTACCAGGTTGCGGATTTCATCATCAGTCATCCCCGCAATGCGGGCAATATTGATAGCGGCAACTTCGCTAGCGGGCCACCCTACAGAGCGTGGACCTAATCTGACAGGCTTGGGCCAAAGCCCTTGCTGAATTCGTAAATAGATCGTTGAGCGCGAAGCGCCAGACTCAGCTTTAACAGCAGGAAGCCGTAGGATTGCTTTAACCATGTTTGTACCTTTTTAGAAGTTGTTGAACAAGGTTGGCAATTAAATAGCATGAGAGGGTGCGCTAATACGCGCGGAGGGGCGCGGGAATTAGGTGCGGATTACGTGAAATGTCGCGCCAGTGTTGACGCAGAGAGGGCGCGGTGAATTACTTGCGCGGGCCGGTTGGCAAGCCGTCTGCGCGAAGGATAGTCGCCATGACTTCGGCGGTGCGCTCAGACACACCTTGTCCCCTTAGCCATTCAATGACTTGCTGATTGGTGGGCGCGGTGGTTGAGTCTGTGGGGTCGTAGTTACTCCAAAAACGCTGCGCGGCAGCAGCGAGCTTTCGCAGTAAATCCGTTTCGTGTCTCCCCCATGGCCAGTCCATGTTGCTGAGGGTGATGGGTTCGGACAGCCAGGGAAATTGTGCGGGGAGTTTGTGCTGTATGCTTTTAAGCCAGGTGGCGAAGTTTGAAAGCTTGACTTCGCTTTCTTCCAGCCCTTCATCGCTTCGGGAAACCAATTTTAGAATGCCGTTAGCTCCTATGCTGCCCTTAGCCATGACAAGCAAATCATCAAATTGACGAGGTGGTTCCTTAAACAGCCTTGCGAGTTGCGGTTTATCGAAAAGCTGGAAGTTGGCCGGATCGAGATCGCAAGCCAAGGCAACAGCTTGCCAGAGCCTTGCCTGTTTAACTGATTTCCAGGTATTCCAATCCGGTTTGCGAAGTGCCCACGGGTCTTGTTCGGCTGGACGAAAATCGTCAGCGTTATCTTCCGGACACATCTTTACGCCACGCCATGCAGGGGGATAATTTTCGCACCGGCTTTCAGTTTGTCCAGGTAATCAGCCCACTGTTGCATCATCTTGCGGCGTTCGAGCAAATGCGCCGTGCGATTATAAGCGCGCCCATTGGGGTCTTTCACCGCATGGGCTAATTGATGTTCGATAAAATCGGGCCGAAAACCCAGCACTTCATCAAGGATAGTGCGCGCCATGGCGCGGAAGCCGTGACCGCTCATCTCTTCCTTGTCGATGCCCATGCGCCGCATAGCGGCAAGGATTGCATTATCGCTCATAGGTCGGCCATTGGTGCGTGCGCCGGGAAACACGAAGCGTCCGCTCCCAGTGAGAGCTTGCAGTTCTGTGAGTATTTCCACGGCTTGCCGTGCAAGCGGAACAATGTGCGGCGTATTGGTCTTGGTGACGGTATAACGCCATTCCGCCCCATCAATGTCAATATCCTTCCATTCAGCCGTGCGAAGCTCTCCAGGACGAACGAACACCAGCGGGGCAAGGCGCAATGCGCACCGCACAACATGCGAGCCTGTATAGTCATCCATTGCCCGCAATAATGACGCTACCTGCTTGGGTTCGGTAATGGCTGCAAAGTGTTCACCTTTCACCGGGGGAAGTGCGCCCCTCAGATCGGCAGAAATATCTCTCGTGGCGCGTCCGGTTGCGATTGCGTAGCGAAATACTTGCCCACAATTACCCAATGCCCTATGCGCGGTTTCTACTGCTCCCCTGCTTTCGATGCGCCGTACCGTTGCCAGCAGTTCAGGCGCGGCAATCTCTGCAATGGGTTTACTGCCGATCCAGGGAAATAGGTCGCGCTCAAACCGGCGGATGATACGCTCGCCATGACTGGCATTCCAGGTGGCGGAATATTTTGTATACCACTCCCGCGTAATAACTTCGAAACTGTTCGCCCCCTGTTCGGATTTGGCGGCTTTGACCGCTTTACGGTTTTCGCCCGGATCGGCGTCAAAAGCCAGCAGTTTGCGCGCTTCATCACGCCGGTTACGAGCATCCTTTAAGCTCACATCGGGATAAACGCCCATGGAAAGAGTTTTGCGTTTGCCGCCGTAGCGGTAATCAAACCGCCACCAGCGTGAACCATTCGGCTTGAGCAGCAGGTAAAGCCCGCGCTCGTCCGTTAGCTTGATAGGTTTTTGAGCCGGTTTGGCATTACGGATTGCGGTGTCAGTAAGTGCCATGACGGTAACTCCATTTGACGGTAAGTCTGTTACCGTCAAGTTTACCGTCAGTTACCGTCGGATTGCAATAGTCGAGTTTGGATGTGTTTGGACAACAAAAAACCCGCAATCCTTTATTCATGCGGGTTTTCTGGATTTCTTTGGACTACTTAGGACACTTCATTGGTGGAGGCGGCGGGAATCGAACCCGCGTCCGCAAATCCTCTACAGACAGTTCTACATACTTAGCCATGTTATTTAATTTAACCTGGCATGCGTCAACTGGCAGACTAATGACAGGCGAGTCACCTATTTTTTAGCGTTCTGTAAAGTGACCCTACCGAACGCGATCCTCGTTAATGGCTCCGCTGCCTGTTGCCAGACCCGGCGTTGAGGCCCACCGGTGCGGAGTCCAGCCGGATTTAAGCGGCTAGAGCGTAACTATCGTCGTTTGCGACTATTGGTTTCCAGATGTATTTACGAGGTAACTGGTCCTCGGTATGCCCTGCACTGCTTTGTAATCCACGTCGAAGCCAGGTCGCCCCCGGCATTCTGTATTTACATTTGTTAGATAACGGCGGACCGGAAGAGTTCAATTACCGGTGTTTGGAAATCTTTGGAGAAGCCACTTGAGGTCGGATACCCGACTGTGTTACCCATTAGATGACAGAAGCATTGGTGAAAATTTTCATACGGCGCAATGCGCTTCGCTTATTGGCGCCCTACTCTTTACTTGCTGCATACTACCAGATTTTACAGATAACCGAGCAGTTCTTGCGGTTGATCAATGAGGTATCTCGCTCCCCAAGACTCGGGCGGTGCCGCATTGCCCAAGTAGCCGTATCTCGCCACGATCGGTTCCATGCCTGCCGCAAGGCTGGCCTGGACATCACGCAAGTCGTCGCCCAGGTAGACGCATTCGGCCGGCGAGACATCCATCGTGTTGCTGGCTGCAAGTAACGGCTCTGGATGGGGTTTGGAGTGCGCGGTGTCTCCGCCGCTGACGATGCACGCGAAACGGCTACTCAGGCCTAGCGCCTGCATCAGAGGTATGGAAAAACGCGCCGGTTTATTGGTGACGATGCCCCACGGAATCCCGCGAATATCGAGTTGATCGAGTAATTCGGTTACGCCTCGAAATAGAGATGTTTCATGGCACAACCGTTCGGCGTAAAAATCAAGGAATTCGGCACGCATCGCATCATAGTCCTTATCGCCGGGTTTGATACCGAACCCAAGACCAAGCAGGCCGCGCGCGCCTGCCGAGGCTTCGGTACGGATATGCTCTATCGGCAGGGCCGCAAGGCCGCGCATGATGCGCTGCCGATTGAGGGCATGACCCAGGTCGGGGGCGGTATCCGCAAGCGTACCGTCGAGATCGAATAGAACGGCTTTGATCATGAATGAGTGATGGCTGAGCTCGATGGCTGAATCAAGCAATTCAGGTGCGAGCAAAGGAATTGATGAGCCGGCACGCAGAGCAGGCGGTGGCTCCGGCTCAGCCCGGCATGGCTACGGGACTTCAAGCACGGAACGCCATGATGTAATTGACATCCGAATCCTGCCCCAATGCGTAAACTTTTGTGATGGGGTTGTAAGTCAGGCCAATGATCTCCTCGACGGCTAGCCCTGCATCACGGCCCATACGGGCCAGTTCGGATGGCTTGATGAATTTTGCGTAGTCGTGGGTGCCTCTGGGCAACAGGCTCAGTACATATTCGGCACCGATTATGGCAAATAGGTACGATTTTGGATTGCGGTTGATGGTTGAGAAGAAAACCCAGCCGCCGGGTTTGACAAGCTGGGCGCAGGCTTTCACGGTGCTCGCCGGGCTGGGCACGTGCTCCAGCATTTCCATGCAGGTGACCACGTCGTAATGATGGGGCTGTTCTTTGGCAAGTTCTTCTACGGCCACCTTGCGGTAATTCACCTGCTTGCGGCTTTCCAGCAGGTGCAGCTTTGCAACTTTGAGCGCTTTATCGCCAAGATCGATACCCGTGACCTGTGCGGCGCGGTCTGCCATGCTTTCTGACAAAATGCCGCCGCCGCAGCCGACGTCCAGTACCGTTTTGCCTGCAAAACCCGCAAGCTGGTCGATATAATTCAGCCGCAACGGGTTGATTTCATGCAATGGCTTGAATTCACTGGTCGGGTCCCACCAGCGGTGCGCGAGCTGGCTGAATTTTTCCAATTCGAGCAGGTCAACGTTTACGTTGTCACTTTCCGTCTGTTTACTCATCATGCCTCTATGCGGTTTTTGTTGGCATTGCAGAGTGAAGCGAGACTCATCATTCGGCTTATCTTACATGCCTCCAATCCGCTCTCCATATAACTCTACTGTTTATAAGGCCAACTCTTCAGAAAAATAATGGGTTGTGATGGGCTGCACTGCGTTTTATCCATGCATACTATATAAACCGTATAGGATGGCTTCCCGTTACGTTGCTAATTCTTCAGCCGTCTTCAGCCCGCTGCCATCTGTCCCCGCCAGAATTCGGCCCTGAGCAACAGCTCCCTCTCATCCAGCGTGGTCAACTCTCCGCAGTTCAGCAGTATCTTACCATTTACCCACACATGGCTCACGTGTTCCCGCCCCGCAGCGTAGACGAGGTGGGAAACAGGATCATAACAGGGCGAAAGTTCGAGGCTGGAAAAATCCAGGGCAATGATGTCGGCAGCCTTGCCCGCCACCAACGAACCGGTGAGCGCGCCCAGCCCCAGCGCCCGAGCGCCATTGAGTGTAGCCATTTGCAGCGCCTGCCATGCGGGCAGCATATTGGCGCCGCCGCTTTGGCCTTTGGCAAGCAGCGCGGTGAAACGCATTTCTTCAAACATATCGAGCCGGTTGTTGCTGGCGGCGCCGTCCGTTCCGATGCCAACGTTAATGCCCGCATTCAGCAGTGAGACTATGGGCGCCAGGCCATTGCCTAGTTTCAGATTGGAAGAAGGACAATGCGCCACGGTGCAGCCTTGCTGCGCCATCAATTCGATTTCGCCGTTATCCAGGTAGACCATGTGCACCGCGATGAGATTGGGACCGAGAAGGCCGAGCCTGTGCAAACGTTCTATCGGGCGCACTCCGTGAACTTTCACGCTATCGCTGATTTCATCATGGGTTTCATGCAGGTGAATATGGATGGGTAGATCGAGTTGCTCCGCATAGGTGAGAATTTTATTGAATATCCTATCGCTCACCGTATAAGGCGCATGAGGCGCGAAGCAGAACGACAGCAGCGGATGTCGGCTATATTCGTCGCGCAGCGCAAGACCTTTGGCCAGATAATCGTCGGCGTCGCTGGCGTATGCAGTAGGAAAGTCGATGGCTATCATACCGATGCTGGCGCGCATACCCGAAGCAATCGCCGCCCGAGCAGATGCTTCGGGATAAAAATACATGTCGTTAAAACAGGTGATACCGCCTCTCAGCATCTCGGCGCAGGCTAAGCGGGTGCCATCGAAGACAAAGCCGGAATCGACGTGCCTGGTTTCCGCAGGCCATATGTGATTGTTAAGCCACTCCATTAGCGGCAGATCGTCCGCGATGCCCCGCATCAGCGACATCGCAGCATGGGTATGGAGGTTCACCAGGCCCGGCATCAGCGCGTGATTCTCAAGAACAATATGTTCCTCTGCCGCGAACCGGGCATGGGCCTCGGCATTCGGGACAATTGCGCTGATCATGCCCCTATTGATTGCAACGGCGTGGTCGCGCAGCGCCACCCCCGCGGGTTCCACCGGAATAATCCAGCGTGCCTCCAGCAATGTATCAATTTTTTCAGGACAGATCATTATGTGAAAGCTTAGCAAAAAAAAACCCTGCGCGATGGCAGGGTTTTTATTTTTCAGTTTGAAGCAGGATTATTGTACTGTCGCCCGTGTGCCGGCCACTTCAACTTCAACGCGACGGTCGGGTTGCAGGCATGCGACCAATGCTTTGGTTTTCTTCTCGCCCTTGCAGGTATCGCCGGTTACCGGATTGGCTTCGCCCTTGCCATCGGTAAAGACGGTATCGGCCGCTATGCTTTTCTCGTTGACCAGGTAGCTTTTGACAGATTCAGCGCGACGCATGGATAATTTCTTGTTGTAGGCATCAGAGCCGATACGGTCAGCGTATCCGATTACAACGATCGTGTCGTATTTGACACCTTCAAGCTTGGAGACAAGGTCATCCAGGGCTTGCTTGCCCTCGGGTTTTAGATTGGCTTTATCGAAATCGAACAGTTGATCCGCGGAGAGCGATACTTTTTCGGGCTCGCCGTAGGTGGCAGCAACAGGGGCAGCGGGTTCGGCAGGCGCTTCGACCGTCTTCTCGGGTTTTGGCATCAATTCAGGATCGCATTCGTAGGTCGCCATGGCAGGCGTCCAGTAGCCTGTGCGCCAACAGTCGCCGGATGAATCCCGGGCTGTAACCCCACGGCCATCACTTGCATATGCCTCGGGTTGCTCCTCAGCCATGGCAGCTCCTGCAACCAGCATTGGCAGAACCATCGCGCCAAGCAAGAGTTTTTTCGTTACCGTATTTTTCATCTATTGCCCCTTTTTCAGAAAAACTTCAATTCAAGATCAAATCATCCCTGAGTCATGCAAATAACAAACAAAGCCATTTTATTTTGGCCGCGGCACATTATTGCATATTCGCGTTCCGATTATCTAGTTATATGTCCGTTCTTGTCAAATCATGTTGTTGCAAACGGCATGAATGCTGGAATGCAGGGATGACTTGAATACGATCGGCATGCTAAAATAAGCAGTTTTATGTATCGCTATCCGGGGTGAAGCTCAGGACGACATTTATGCTTTAAGCTACTGTTTGTCCTGAATAAAACAAGTAATGGATCAATTCGCTAAAGAAACACTGCCCATCAGCCTCGAAGAGGAGATGCGCCGCTCTTATCTTGACTACGCCATGAGCGTAATTATAGGCCGTGCCCTGCCGGATGTGCGGGACGGCTTGAAGCCAGTACATCGCCGGGCGCTGTTCGCCATGCACGAACTGTCCAACGACTGGAACCGCCCCTACAAGAAGTCGGCGCGCATCGTCGGCGACGTAATCGGCAAGTACCATCCGCACGGCGATACCGCGGTATATGACACTATCGTGCGCATGGCGCAGAACTTTTCGTTGCGCTATATGCTGGTGGACGGCCAGGGCAACTTTGGTTCGGTAGACGGCGATAACGCGGCGGCAATGCGTTATACCGAAATCCGCATGTCGCGCATCGCTCATGAGCTATTGGCTGATCTCGACAAGGAAACGGTGGATTTCGGTCCGAACTACGACGGGTCGGAGAGAGAGCCGCTGATTCTGCCCGCGAAAATTCCGAACCTGCTTATCAACGGCTCTTCCGGTATTGCGGTCGGCATGGCGACCAACATTCCTCCGCATAACCTCAATGAAGTGGTGGATGCCTGCCTGGCGCTGCTGAAGAATGCCGACACCACCATTGAAGAGTTGATAGAAATCATTCCTGCGCCGGATTTTCCGACTGCCGGCATCATCTACGGCGTCACCGGGGTGAAGGAAGGTTACCGAACCGGGCGTGGCCGCGTGGTGATGCGGGCGCGCACCCACTTCGAGGATATGGAAAAAGGCAGCCGCCAAAGCATCATCATCGACGAGTTGCCCTACCAGGTAAACAAGGCCAATTTGCTGATCCGTATCGGCGAACTGGTGCGCGACAAGAAAATCGAAGGCATTTCCGATCTGCGCGATGAATCGGACAAATCCGGCATGCGCGTGGTCATCGAGCTCCGGCGCGGAGAAGTGCCCGAAGTGGTGCTGAACAATTTATACAAAGAAACACAAATGCAGGACACCTTTGGCATGAATATGGTGGCCCTGCTGGACGGGCAGCCGCGCCTGCTGAATTTGAAGCAGATGCTCGATGCATTCTTGCGCCACCGCCGCGAAGTGGTGACAAGGCGCACCGTATTCGAATTGAAAAAAGCGCGTGAGCGCGGACATCTTCTGGAAGGCCTGGCGGTAGCACTTTCAAACGTGGATGAAGTGATTGCCCTCATCAAGGCGGCGCCTACGCCCGCGGTAGCGAAAGAAGCATTGATGTCGAGGATATGGCGCTCCACGCTGGTGGAGGAAATGCTGGTTCGCGCCTCGGTCGACGTGAAGGCGTTTCGTCCTGACGGACTGGCACCTGAATTCGGTTTATCCAGCGATGGATACCGCTTGTCCGATGCGCAAGCCCAAGCAATTCTTGAATTACGCCTGCAGCGGCTGACCGGGCTGGAGCAGGACAAGATCGTAAGCGAATACAAGGAGGTAATGGAAAAAATTGCCGACCTTCTCGACATCCTCTCCAGGCCGGAACGTATCACGACCATTATCACCGAAGAGCTTGTTGCAATAAAGCAACAGTTCGGTGATAAACGCCGCAGCGAAATCGTTATCGATACTCAAGATCTGAGCATGGAGGACTTGATCACACCTGAGGATGTGGTCGTGACGCTATCACATAGCGGCTACATCAAGTCGCAGCCGCTCGATGACTACCGGGCTCAAAAACGGGGCGGGCGCGGGAAACAGGCAACTGGCACCAAAGAAGATGATTTCATCGACAATCTTTTCATCGCCAATACGCACGATTACATCCTGTGCTTTTCCAGCCGTGGACGTGTTTACTGGATCAAGGTTTACACGGTGCCCCAGGGGGGTCGCGCATCGCGCGGCAAGCCCATCGTCAACCTGGTGCAACTGGAACGGGATGAAAAGATCAATGCCATCCTGCCCGTAAAGGTTTTCGAAGAGAACCGCTATATATTTATGGCCACTTCTTTTGGTACCGTGAAAAAAACGCCGTTGTCGGAATTTTCCCGCCCTCGCGCCAGCGGTATTATCGCGGTGGGCCTGGATGAGGATGATTATCTGATCGGCGTAGCCCTGACTGAAGGCAAGCATGACGTGATGCTCTTTTCAGACAACGGCAAGGCAGTGCGTTTCGATGAGAATGACGTGCGCCCCATGGGGCGTGGCGCGCGCGGCGTGCGCGGGATGAAATTGGGCAAGGGGCAGAAAGTAATATCCCTGCTGGTGGCCGAAAGTGAAGAACTGGCGGTCCTCACCGCAACGGAAAATGGCTACGGCAAGCGTACCCCGATAGGTGAATACACCCGTCACGGCCGCGGCAGCCAGGGCATGATTGCGATCAAGACCACCCAGCGCAATGGCAAGGTCGTGGCGGCAAAGCTGGTCAGGCCGGATGACGAAATCATGCTTATTACCACTGGCGGCGTGCTGATCCGCACTCGCGTCAATGAAGTGCGCGAAATGAGCCGTGCGACGCAGGGCGTAACGCTGATCAACCTGGACAAGGGTGAAAAACTCGCCGGGCTCGAAAGGGTGGTCGAAGCAGACGAGGAAAAGGAACTGATCCAGAACGTTTAAAATTTCTGAGCGCTTTTAAAAATTGAAGGTTGCGGGTAAGCTCATTGATAAATTGCCCGAATGGGAGCACAGCTTGCGTAGGATGGGTGGAGCGTAGCGCAACCCATCATTTGGTTATTAACAGCCGCCTTCGCACCGGTATCCGCTCATGGTTTAACGTGTCGTGTTGCGTCGTTTTGATGGATTGAGCTGCGCTCCACCCATCCTACTGACCGCAAAGAGGCGGATTTTGAATTACCAGGGATAAAAGTGCGGAATTTGACTGCCAGGAGCGTCCTGCAGAGACAAAGGGGTTTTAATGGAACATATATATAACTTCAGCGCAGGTCCGGCGGTATTGCCGGCGGAAGTGCTGCAACAAGCGCGCGATGAAATGCTCGATTGGCATGGCAGCGGCATGTCTGTTATGGAGATGAGCCACCGCGGCAAGGAATTCATGTCCATCGCGGCGAAGGTTGAAGCCGATTTTCGCGAACTGGGGGGCATCCCGGCCAATTATAAAGTTCTGTTTTTATCCGGTGGCGCCTCCACGCAATTCGCCATGGCGCCCATGAACCTGCTGCGCGGGAAAAAAAGCGCCAACTACGTCAATACAGGCCAGTGGTCCAAGAAAGCCATCCAGGAAGCGAAGAAATATACGGCCGTAAATGTCGCGGCCTCATCCGAGGACGCTAATTTCACCTATGCTCCGCCGCAGGATACGTGGAATATCGATCGCGACGCGGCCTATCTGCATTACACGCCCAACGAGACAATCGGCGGAGTAGAGTTCAACTGGGTTCCAGATTTGTCTGATCTGGGCGTCGATATGCCCCTGGTGGCAGACATGTCCTCCAGCTTTATGTCACGCCCCATCGATGTGGCTCGATTCGGGGTGATTTATGCCGGCGCTCAGAAAAATGTCGGTCCTGCTGGATTGTGCATTGTCATTGTCCGCGATGACTTGCTGGGAGAAACCATCCCGGGCACGCCGACCATGTTCGACTATAAAATCCACGCTGATACCGACTCGATGTATAACACCCCGCCGACCTACGCAATGTATATTACCGGCCTTGTGCTGGAGTGGCTGAAAAAGAACGGTGGGTTGGCTGCAATGGAAAAGGTAAACATCGCCAAGGCCAATTTGTTGTACGGCTTGCTGGATACCACCGATTTTTATCATTGTCCCGTAGCCAAAGCCGACCGCTCGCGCATGAATGTACCGTTCACGTTAAAAACCCCCTCGCTCGATGACGAGTTTCTGAAACAGGCCAAAGCGCACGGCTTGATCCAGTTGAAGGGCCATCGTTCAGTGGGAGGAATGCGCGCTTCCATATACAACGCCATGCCCCTCGAAGGGGTAAAGGTCCTGGTTGAATTCATGAATAAATTTGCGAGTGACCATGCCTGAACGCGCACATAAAATTTTCCGGATACTTACGCTTAATCAGATATCGTCGCTGGGCCTGAAGTTGTTCGACCCCCATCATTACACCATCGGGGACAATATTGCCGAACCGGATGCGATCCTGGTGCGTTCACACAACATGCTGCAAATGGATATCCCACCCAGCGTAAAAGCGATAGGCCGTGCGGGTGCGGGCACCAATAACGTTCCTGTGAAAGACATGAACCTTCGCGGCGTGCCGGTCTTTAACGCACCCGGTGCAAACGCCAATGCGGTGAAAGAACTGGTGCTTGCCGGCTTGCTGATGGCGTCACGCAACCTGATCCCGGCGATTCGCTTTGCCGAGGATTTGCAGGGCGATAATGCGACGCTGCACAAGCTGGCGGAGGGCGGAAAGAAGCAATTCGCCGGAATTGAGTTGCCGGGCCGCACACTGGGAATCGTAGGCCTGGGTGCAGTAGGACGGCTGGTAGCGGATGCGGCACTCCGGCTTGGCATGAAAGTGATGGGTTATGATCCAAATATAACGGTAGACGCAGCCTGGAATTTATCGGCTGACGTCAAACGCGCCGAGAGCATTGAAGATCTGCTGCGCAATAGTGAATTTGTCACGTTGCATGTACCCCTGGTGGACGCCACACGCGATCTGATCAATCACAAGATCGTATCGAATATGAAAGCCGGCACGATTCTGCTCAACTTCTCTCGCGATGGTATCGTCAACGAGAGTGCCGTAATCGAAGGAATCGACTCGGGCAAGATAAAATATTATGTTTGCGATTTTCCCAGCCAGTTACTGCAACACCGAGCCGCTGTAATCACGCTGCCGCATCTGGGCGCGTCGACGATGGAAGCTGAGGAGAATTGCGCGGTAATGGTGGTAAATCAGATGATAGATTATCTGGAAAACGGGAACATTACCAATGCGGTCAATTTCCCCAACATAACAATGGAACGCGGATCCCCTTTCCGCCTGGCGGTAGCAAATTCCAACGTGCCCAACATGCTGGGGCAGATTTCCACCGGTATGGCCAAAGCAGGTCTCAATATTCATAACATGGGCAATAAATCCCGCGGCGAGATGGCCTACACGCTGGTTGACGTCGACAGCCCGGTGCCGCAAAAAACAATAGACGAGATTGCGGCAATCAGTGGCGTTTTGATGGTGCGCTATGTACCGATATTGGCTGAACAATAATAGCCACTATAAAATTCATTCTCGATGACCGCTCAACTCAAACAGCTGCGCGACAAGATAGATGCGATTGACAGCGAGTTGCTCAAACTGATGAGCAGCCGCGCTGGTCTCGCACAAGAGATCGGACAGATCAAGAACGGCATGGCATATCGCCCCGAGCGAGAGGCCCAGGTGTTGGCCCGGTTATGCGAGCTCAATCCCGGACCGCTGCCCAACGAACATATTGTGCGATTATTTACAGAAATCATGTCACTGTGCCGATCCATGGAAGAACCTTTGACGATAGCATATCTGGGCCCCCGGGGGACCTTTTCGGAAGAAGCTGCGTTAAAGCGCTTCGGTGGCGTGGTAACGACTCTTGCCTGCACCTCGATAGACGATGTATTTCGAAAAGTGGAGTCGCGCGCAGCCGGTTATGGGGTCGTGCCTGTGGAGAATTCCACCGAAGGCGCAGTGGGCAGGTCGCTGGACCTGCTGCTGCAAACCCCGTTAAAGGTATGCGGTGAAATTGCGTTGCCTATACATCAGCTTCTTCTCGCGCAGCATGCTGATCTCGCACGCATCACGAAGATCTACTCTCATCCTCAATCATTTTCTCAATGTCATGAGTGGCTTAACGCCAACCTGCCCCATTTGACCGGACAAGCGCGGATCAATGCGGCGAGCAATGCAGATGCGGCGAGACTGGCCGCACAGGATGAAAATGCTGCAGCGGTAGCCGGGAGAAAAGCGGGAGAGGTATTCGGGCTTACGATCTGCGCTGAAAATATCGAAGACGATCCTAATAACACCACGCGTTTTCTCGTAATCGGAGCACAGGAAGTCGCCCCTTCAGGCAAGGATAAAACTTCATTGGTCATGTCGGCCCGGAATCTTCCGGGCGCAATACACGGGCTGCTGGCTCCGCTGGCGGCTCATGGAGTCAGCATGAGCCGCCTTGAGTCGCGACCTTCCCGCGCGGGTTTATGGGAGTACGTGTTTTTTGTGGATATCGAAGGTCATCAGCAAGATATAAAAGTAGCGAAAGCGCTACAGGAATTGCAAGAGAAGGCAGCCTTCCTGAAAGTACTCGGCTCCTATCCAGCACCGTAACTGTATCCCTGAATGATCAATTTCGAGAATAGAATCCCATACTGCTAATCCACCTGTTTTCAGTTTTTATCAGCTTTTTGCTGTATTTCGGCAATTTATGGATTTGAACTTATGAATGTTTGCGATCTGGCTCCTGAATATATTCGCGCCATCAGTCCCTATCAACCCGGAAAACCCATCTCTGAACTGGCGCGAGAGATGGGAATGGATGAGCGTGCCATCATCAAGCTTGCATCCAATGAAAATCCGTTGGGAACAAGTCCGCTGGCGCGGGAAGCGATGCGCAAGGCACTGGATGAAGTGTCGCTTTATCCGGATGGAAGCGGCTTCGAGTTAAAAGCAGCGTTATCCCAGCGTTATGGCGTGACCAGCGATCAGATTGTGTTGGGCAACGGCTCCAATGACGTTCTGGAGTTGGCTGCCAGGGTATTCATGAAGCCGGGCGCTTCAGCGGTATATTCGCAGCATGCCTTCGCGGTCTATCCGCTGGTGACGCAGGCGGCAGGCGCAAGCGGCATATCGATTCGCGCCAGAAATTATGGCCATGACCTCGATGCCATGCTGCATGCGGTCATGCCTGAAACCCGTATGGTGTTTATTGCCAATCCCAATAATCCCACCGGCACACTGCTGGCTGCGCCTGATGTATTGCGTTTTCTGGAACGGATATCGTCAGATGTACTGGTTGTACTTGATGAGGCTTATAACGAATATTTGCCAAATCCCCTCAAGGCTGACAGTATTGAATGGTTGAAGCGTTTTCCCAATCTGCTGATTACCCGCACTTTTTCCAAGGCTTACGGCATGGCGGGTGCACGCGTAGGCTTCGGGCTGGCGCATCCTGATGTTAGCGGCCTGATGAATCGGGTACGTCAACCGTTCAATGTGAATAGCATTGGCCTCGCCGGCGCAGTAGCCGCGCTGGAAGATGTGGAATTTGTGAAACGCTCTTACGCGCTCAATCAGGCAGGAATGCTCCAGATTACCACCGGACTGCGGCAACTCGGCATCGAATACATTCCGTCCTACGGTAATTTTTTGAGTTTCCGAGTGCGGGGAAATATCAAAGCGGTAAATGAAAGCCTCCTGAAGCAGGGAGTTATCGTGCGCCCCATCGGTATTTATGAAATGCCGGAGCATCTTCGTGTCACTGTTGGGCTCGAATCGGAAAATCAGAGATTCTTGAAGTCCCTTGAGTTGGCGCTTGACGCAGCCCACGACGTAATTCCCGAAGCCGCGTTTGCAACGCCCTCGAAAACGACCCGCGAGGCAACCCCTTTAACAGAAACCGGAGAATCAGCTTGATCATCGTTATGAATAGTGGCGCCAGCGGCGAACAGATTGACACAGTGGTAGCCAAGATTCAAAGCTTCGGTCTGAGCGCGAATGTTTCCCGCGGCACCGAACGCACGGTTATCGGCGCCATCGGCGATGAGCGCAAACTCAACCCGGAAATGTTCGATTCCTTGAGCGGTGTCGAATCTTCAATGCACATCGTCAAGCAGTACAAAATCGTTTCGCGCGAATCGCACAAGCACGACTCGATAATAAACGTGGGTGGGGTACCGATCGGCGGCAACCAGGTGCAGGTGATCGGAGGCCCGTGTTCGGTGGAAACGCAGGAGCAAATGGACCTGGCGGCGCAACAGGTTTCCGCGGCGGGTTGCAAACTGATGCGAGGCGGCGCATTCAAGCCGCGCACCAGTCCGTATACCTTCCAGGGAAATGGTGAAGAAGGCCTGAAAATGTTCCGCAAGGCTGCGGATAAGCACAACCTGCGCATCGTTACCGAGCTGATGGATGCGCGCATGCTCGACACCTTTCTCAAGTATGACGTGGATGTGATCCAGATCGGTACGCGCAGTATGCAGAATTTCGAGCTTCTGAAAGAAGTGGGACGCATCAATAAGCCGGTGATACTCAAGCGCGGAATGTCCGCGACCGTCTCCGAATGGCTGATGGCTGCTGAATACATTGCCGCCGGCGGCAACCACAACATTATTTTTTGCGAGCGCGGCATACGCACTTTTGAAACAGCTTACCGTAATGTGATGGATGTAACCTGCATCCCGGTACTGAAAAAAGAAACACATCTGCCTGTGATCGTCGATCCTTCTCATGCCGGAGGCAAGACGTGGATGGTGCCCGCGCTTGCACGCGCGGCCGTTGCTGCGGGGGCTGACGGCTTGTTGGTGGAAATGCACCCCAATCCATGCGAAGCCTGGTGCGATGCGGATCAGGCGTTGAATCCGCAGGAATTCCACGCCCTCATGGGCTCACTGAAAGGAATAGCGGAAGTAATCGGACGGAGTTTGTAGTTCAAGTCGTTTCCGATAAAAGTCGCTTTCTATTATGACAAACGTCGTGATCAACAAACTGGTGATTATCGGCGTTGGCCTGATCGGCGGTTCTTTCGCGCTGGCGTTGCGCAAGGCAGAGCTGGCCGGGCATATCGTGGGTGTAGGCCGCAGCCGGGAAAATATGGCGCGCGCCCTCAAGCGGGGGTTGATAGACGAGATTGCCGTAGACCTTCCATCGGCGTTGAAGCGTGCGGATATCGTATTCCTTGCCGTACCCGTCGGTCAGACCGGCGAAATCATGGCGAATATTTCCCCATATCTCGAACCTGACTCGATCGTAACCGATGCCGGCAGCACCAAACAGGATGTCATCGCGGCGGCGCGTTCTCATCTGACTGAAAACCTGCAAAATTTCGTTCCGGGGCATCCCATTGCCGGGGCGGAACAAAGTGGTGCAGGCGCGGCTCGCGCCGACCTGTTCCGTGCCAAAAACGTGGTATTGACGCCTCTCGAAGAAACCAGCAGCAACGCGGTAAATCGGGTAAAAGAATTATGGCAGGCTTGTGACGCACGAATCTCTCTGATGAGCGCTAGACAGCACGACAAGATTCTTGCCACGGTAAGCCACCTTCCCCATGTGTTGGCATTCACGCTAATGAATCATGTCTACCGCGCTGGCCATGGGCCGGAGGGTACGCCGCGCCCGAACGACCCGCTACGCTTTGCCGGCACCGGGTTTCGCGATTTTACCCGCATTGCAGGCAGTTCTCCCGAGATGTGGCGGGATATATGCCTTGGCAATCGCGAAGCCCTGGTTAATCAAATCGATGCTTACCAGCGTGAACTTGCCGCCTTACGTGAAATGCTTGCAAGCAGAGATGGCGAGGCGCTCGAGAAGGCTTTCGTCAATGCACGTGAAACGCGGCAGCAATGGCTGAAAAATACGCCCTGAATCCGGTATCTCGTACTGAATAAATGGAGGCCTGTATTAATGAAAGAGCGCCGTATTCAGCGAATAATGCCTCGGCCGCGGATGGAAAGAAAATCAAGAAAATTCCGGACTTCCGGTGCCGCGAGGGCTAACGGCTTGATCAGCGCCTCCGCTTCTCTTAGAGAAAGGCCAGATCGATAGACCAGCTTATAAGCGTGCTTTAAGGCATGGATGACTTCCTCCGAAAAACCTCTGCGCTTGAGCTCCCTCAGGTTGAGACCATTAGGCCTGGCTGTATTGCCCGCCGCTAATATATATGGGGGCAGGTCTTGGGTGAGTATGGTGCCCAGGGCGGTAAAACTATAGGCGCCTATACGAACAAACTGGTGGACGGCGGTGAATCCGCCCAGACCTGCGTAATCGCCCACCTGTACATGCCCCGCCAATGAAGCGTTGTTAACGAACGTAGTGAAATTGCCCACCTGGCAATCATGCGCCAGATGAACATAGGCCATCATGAAGTTATCGTTTCCCAAGCGAGTTATTCCCGCACCATGGATGGTGCCGAGGTTAAAGGTGCAGAACTCGCGGATCGTATTGCGATCGCCTATTTCCAGCCCGGTCGATTCTCCGTTGTATTTTTTGTCCTGCGGTTCATCGCCAAGCGAACAAAACTGGAAAATGCGATTGTCGCAGCCGATGCATGTATGACCATTGATGACGACATGTGGCCCGATCCGGGTATTGTCGCCAATTTCCACGTGCTCGCCGATGATTGAATAGGCTCCGATGGCAACGCCCGCACCGAGACGAGCGCCTGGATGAACGATTGCAGCCGGGTGAATAAGATTTTCCTTCATGTGCTCGGTGTGGAAACTGCAAAATCAAAGCTTACATATATATACATATATATATAGCTGGCTTGCCGGCTGCTTCAACCACATAGTAGCTGGCACACTAATTCTAAGCTAAGATAAATTTTGATAAGCTTGGTGACGAGCCTCGGTTACCTGCCCTTCCTGCGCAATCGACAGGGCTCCCGGGAATGCGCATACAACAACATGAGCAGTCTAACGAAATAGAACCACATAATGCCATCCTTGCCTCAACCCACTCTCGATGATGCCATTGACAGTGTAGATATTGCACTTCGCGTTTCAAACCTGTCAAAAACATATCGTATTTATGACCGCTCACAAGACCGGTTGCTGCAGAGCTTATGGGGCAGCCGCAAGCAACTTTACCGCGAGTTTATGGCGCTGGATAGCATTTCATTTGATGTCTATCGCGGCGAAACCGTCGGCATCATCGGCCTCAACGGTTCAGGCAAGAGCACATTGCTGCAACTGATCGCCGGAACATTGACGCCCACCAAAGGTGAAATATTCATCAACGGCAAAGTGTCGGCATTGCTCGAGTTGGGAGCCGGTTTCAATACCGAGTTTACCGGGCGCGAAAACATCTATCTGGCGGCATCGATTGCGGGGCTTACCAGCCTCGAGGTCGAGCAACGTTATGATCGGATTGCGGCGTACGCAGACATCGGCGGCTTTATCGACCAACCGGTGAAGACGTATTCGAGCGGCATGTATGTGCGTCTTGCATTCGCGGTAGCGATATCGGTCGAACCCGAAGTGCTGATTATAGACGAGGCGCTCGCGGTAGGAGATATGGAGTTTCAGACGAAGTGCATGGTGACATTGAAACAGATGCAGGAGCGGGGCGCTACCATCTTGTTCGTCAGTCACGATGTTGGAGCCGTCAGCGCACTATGCCGGCGCACTCTTTACCTGAAACAAGGACAGGCACGTGAGTTGGGACCTACCGCGGAGGTGGTTGCGCGCTATATTCGCGAGGTGCAGGAAGCAAACAACCGGACGATTACCGGCGCTATCGCTGACGCTGTAACTCAAACCGCAGAAACCGCCGGCATCAATGATGCGGCTGGAATCCCTGACGCGATTGGGACTACCGGAACCGCTCAAGCAGCTATAACGATGGGCGACCTTCCGCTCACGCGGAACGAGCATTTTGCACGCTTTGCCGAAAAGGCAAACCATTGCCGCTCAGGGACTGGCGATATAAGAATCATGTACGCGGAGATGCTGGACGATAAGGGGCTGCCCGTTCGCTCAGCGGAGTTTGGGCAGGAGGTATCCATACGAATTATCGTCGAAGCCGTCCGCACCTGTACCTTTTCAGTCAACTACAAGATTTGCGACAAGAACCGTACGCCGGTCATCGGGGCCGATTTTTTGATGCAAGGTCAGGCGCTGCTGACGTTGGCGCCAGCGCAGCAGGCGGAAGTCGTTTATCGGACATCTCTTCCCCTGACCGATGGCAGATACAGCCTGAGAATCTCGCTGACACACCCAATCAAGGCACATCAACAGGCATTGTTTTTCGACATAGTGGAGATTGGGCATGTGTTCGAGGTGCTGCCAAACCCAACCGCCAAGTTCTGGACACAGGTTTATCTTCCGAATGCTCTGGATGTAAAAGTTTTATAATGAGTATCATGAAATCCACGCCAGAAGGACGCAGTTTGCTGGTAATCGGCCACCCTGGCCATGAATTGCGCGTCTACGGCTGGATTGGCCAGGCACGGCCCATCGTTTGCATTCTTACCGATGGTTCCGGTAGCGATGGCACGCCCAGGCTGGATAAAACGCTGGAAATCCTGCACGAATCAGGTGCGGAGATCGGACCGCTATGCGGGGAACTCAGCGATCGGGAAATTTATGAGAAAATCCTGCGTCATGAATACGATCCGTTCGATATCCTGTGCGAACGACTGGCCAGGCTCATCACCGCGCGAGATATCGATCTGGTCGTCAGCGACGCTATAGAAGGTTACAATCCGGTCCACGATTTGTGCGAGGCATTGGTTCGCACGGGGGTCGGTATCGCCAGGAATGCCAATGATGCTGACAGCAACGAAAATGCCGATAAAAAAAGCAATGGAACACCTCGCTCGATCCGGCATTACACCATTCCTCTGATGAATGATCCCCGTCCAGCTACAGGCAGCATGGAAGCCGAGCACCATGCAATTGAATTGACACCGCTGCGGTTCAAGCAGAAGCTGGAGGCGATGCGGAGCTATGCCGCCAGCGCGGGAGGAATCCTGCAAGAGGAAGTGGGAGATGCGTTTCACAACTTTGGTGAACAAGCTTTCGCTCGTGAGTACCTGTTTGCGGCTGCTGCGCCGGGGCAGGAACCGGAACGGCGCTTCTCGCGACAAAAACCCTTTTATGAAACCTATGGAGAACAAAAAGTCGCTGCTGGCCGTTATCAATCTGTCATTCGTTTCCGCGAGCATGTTCTGCCAATTGTGAATCACCTTCGCAAAAAGGTATCGGACACGCGGGCGGATGCGCAGGGATGAAGCTGCAATGAGGGTGCTGATCACCAATAACACGCTGGATAGCCGCGCCGGGTCCGAGGTCTACGTGCGTGATCTCGCGCTCGCGCTGTTGCGGCGCGGCCATAACCCGGTGGCCTATAGCACCCGGCTCGGGATGGTCGCCAATGAGTTGCGCGAGGCGACCATCCCGGTAATCGACGACCTCAGGCTGCTGACAGCGGTTCCAGACATCATCCATGGACAGCATCACCTGGATGCAATGACCGCCATGTTGCATTTCCCTGATACGCCGGCCGTCTATTTCTGCCATGGTTGGCTGCCCTGGGAGGAGATGGCGCCGCACTTCCCTACTATACAGCGCTATGTCGCGGTCGACGACCTTTGTCGGGAACGCCTGCAATGCTTGCACGGTATCCCCGGCGAGCGCATCCGGATGATCCGCAATTTTGTCGATCTGCGGCGTTTTGCGCTGCGCGGCGATCTGCCCGCGACCCCTCGTCGTGCGCTGGTCTTCAGCAATTACATAAACGAGGATGGCTGCCTGGGCATTTTGCGTCAGGCTTGTGCCGGGCGCGGCATCGAGCTGGATGCCATCGGTCTTTCCGTCGGGCATAGTGAAGCCCGGCCCGAGCAGATCCTCGGCCAATACGATATTGTATTTGCCAAAGCACGGTGTGCGCTTGAGGCGCTCGCCTGCGGGACAGCCCTGATTGCTTGCGATGCCGCCGGCCTGGGCGGCATGGTCACGCCCGGCAATTATGAAAGATTTCGCGCGCTGAACTTCGGCATCCGCACCTTGCGTGATCCCATTACTGTCGAAAGCATTACCAGGGAAATCGATCTGTACGATGCAACCAGCGCCCGCGGAGTCACTCAACGTGTGCGATCGGAAGCGGCCATGGAACCGGCAATCGATCAGATTATCGATGTGTACCAGGAAACAGTAGATGCGCAGCTTGCCGCTCGAGCTATGAAATATCCGGAAAAAGAAACTGACTACCGTGCCCATTTCCTGACTGCCAGCGATTATCTTCGCGGGATCGCAGATTTCACCAAGGGCCGCTACCGAGCCGAGCAAGAGCGGGACCAAGCTCGGGTCGAAGCGGCGGCGCAACGTTTGCGCACAGAACAAGCCGAGTCTGAGCTGGCGAGAATTCGCAACTCGCGTCTCTGGCCTGTCGTGACCTCACTCTACCGCTTGAAGAACGCCGTATGGAGACGTTCCGCGGCTATGTTAAAAATACGTCAGGATAATCGCCGCGATGGAGATAATCAGGGCATTCATGGTAGCCATGCTGTAAACGACCATCCCCGAATATTCGAACAAATTTACCAGCATAATTCATGGCAAAGTGCTGAATCCCGGTCCGGACCCGGCTCGACCCTGGAGCGAACCAAGGCGTTGCGACACGAGTTACCCGCAGTGCTAAGCAGATTGGGCGTCCGAACGCTGGTCGATGCGCCATGTGGCGACTGCAATTGGCGCCAGCACATCAAGATCGATCTGGATGCCTACATTGGCGTCGATATCGTCCCTGCATTGATCGAGGACAATCGCCGGCGCTACCAGGATTTCAACTGGAAATTCGAGGTTATGGACTTGATCAAAGATCCCCTCCCCACGGGCGATGCGGTACTCTGCCGCGATGCCCTGATCCACCTGTCACTTGCAGATATCGGCCGGGCTCTTTCCAACATCCGCCGCTCAGGGGCAAAATATCTGCTGGCAACCAGCCATGAAGCAATCAGCGTCAATACCGACATCACTACCGGCGGATGGCGTTCAGTGAACCTTATGCTGGCACCCTTTAATCTTTCGGCTCCGCTGGAACGCATTGTTGAAAACGCGCAGACCGGGAAGATACTGGGCGTATGGGCGCTGGGCAAACCATGACTCGGCCCGTCCTCGATCTCGAATTGCCGGGCGGCGTCCAGGACCCGGCGCGTCCCATCGATACCGCCGTTGTGGGAGTGGGCTATTTCGGCAGCCTGCACGCGCTATGTTACTCTAGATTGCCGGGCAGCCGGCTGCGGGCGTTGGTCGATCCAGATCCAATGACGAAATCCTTTGCCGACTACCTTGGCGTAAGCTGGTTCAGTCATCTTGCCGATCTCCCATCCACGGTGCGTGCGGTATCAGTGGCGACGCCGGTCGCTACGCACTACGCGCTGACAAAAGCACTGCTTCAGCGTGGGTTGGATGTGCTGCTGGAAAAGCCAATAGCAGAAACCGCGGCACAGGCGGCGAAGCTGGAGATCATGGCGGACGCAAAGTGTTGTGTCCTGCAGATTGGCCACATCGAGCGCTTTAATCCCGCTTTTGCCACCGGCCCATCCTTGCTGGGCCGGGCTCATACTATCCAGACAGTTCGTACTACGCATCGCAAGCCCCGTGCGGGCGCACTGGATGTGGTGATCGATTTGATGATTCATGACCTCGACCTGGTCCTGCACGGGGTGGCCTCCCCCGTGGTTGAATTTCACGCCTCGGGTAGCAGTCATCATTTGACCCCTATCGATGAAGCACAAGTTGAGCTGACCTTCGCTAACGGTTGCCGCGCATCTCTGCGCGCGCACTGGGGCTCAGGCGCAAGAAAAGAAGACCGCTGCATGACCGCTGAACTGGACGATAATGAAACCTGGACCATTGATTTTCGGCGCCGGATCACCTACCGTAATTTCCCCACGGGCCTCTCGCGCCCCGGCAATACCCACAATCCTTCCCCCACCCATTCTGAGCCCGGGATACAGCAAGACGCGCTGAGCCTGCAACTCGCCTCTTTTCTGGAGGCTTCGCGCACACGCACGGTACCGCGGGTCACTTCGGGAGAAGGCCATGCAGCGCTATACCTGGCGCAACAGATCCGACAACGAATACTCGACGGCGCCTGATGATCGTACCCCAATTGGATCTGGGTTCAGAGTATGAGCAATTACGCGCCGCGATCGATGCTGCGGTGCAGCGGGTACTCGCAAGCGGCAACTTCATCGGCGGTGCTGAAAATGATGCATTGGAACGTGAGTTGGCCGCCTACATAGGCGTTGCTGAAGTAGTCTGCGTCAACTCGGGTACGGATGCACTGCTGCTCTCCCTAAAGGCGTTGGGCATAGGTGCAGGAGATGAGGTAATCGTGCCGGGTTTCACTTTTTTCGCGACAGCGGAGGCAGTTTGCCTGACCGGCGCCCAACCACGTTTCGCCGACTGCTCAGCCCAACATTATAATATCGACGTGGATAGCGTACGGCAGGCTTTGACGCCTCAGACGAAAGCGATTATTGCCGTCCATCTCTTTGGGGAGCCGGTTGACCTCGCGCCACTGCAGCAATTCTGCGAAAGCCATGGCTTGTGGCTGATCGAGGACGCAGCGCAAGCAATCGGTGCGCAATATTGCGGTCGCAGTGTCGGATCATTCGGCGTCACCGGCGCCTTCAGCTTTTATCCTACGAAAAATCTTGGCGCATACGGAGACGGTGGCGCAATTACCTGCAATGATCCGGCCTTGGCCAAGCGGCTGCGCAGCCTTGGAAATCACGGTCGCCAGAACCGCTATCAGCATACCGAAATCGGTTGCAACAGTCGTCTCGACGAGATCCAGGCAGCTATTCTACGAGTCAAGCTTCCTTACCTGGATGAATGGAATGCGCGGCGCCGGCAACTTGCCACTCTTTATCAGGAAGCCTTGCGCGGTACCGCCTGTGGCTGGCCGGTAGCTACAAAAGGCAGTATTTCTGTCTATCACCAGTTTGTCGTTACCCATCCCCGGCGTAACGAACTGCAAATATTTCTGGCTGAATGTGATATCGCAACTGCCGTTTTTTATCCCATCCCCTGCCATCTACAACCGGCTTTCTCCGTATCGCATGCCGGGGTATCACTGCCGCTGGCTGAGCGCCTCGCTGATCAGGTGCTGGCCCTGCCCATCTTCCCCGCGCTGCCTGTAGAAAAAGTAGCGCACATCGCGAAAATGATACGAGTCTTTGAGCAGCGCTTCCCAATCGACGTGGAATATTTGCCTGTCTGAAAAGCGGCGCCAGCAATTAGCGATTCAATAGAAACCTGTTCGGCCTGGAAAAGCCTGGGCGCTACCCGTAAATGATTTATAGCTGCATGAGTATCAGGCAACTCATCATTAGCGGATCTGCTTGTGCAAGAGGCCAGGCGTCTATTCTGAAGAATTCACGAATAGGTCCTCAGAAAGCCTGCTCTAGTCGTGCGTAAGCGGCTTCTCAGTGAACAGATATTCTTTCAATTCTGAGGAAAACTTCGCATCCCTACGCCGGATCCATTCCAGCACCATGGAGGCATGCTCTTTCTCCTCATCACGATTATGCATAAGAATGGCCTTGAGCTCCTCGTCCTTGCACGCGTTCACACGCTGGTTGTACCAATCGACAGCCTCCAGCTCTTCCATCAGCGACACGATTGCGCGGTGCATGTCCCTCGTTTCATCGGACAACTCTTCAATAGGCTCATGGTAACCAACACTTGACATTGCTTGCTCCCTTTTTGTGGACAATAAATTTCAATATTGGATGCTTTTATTGATTCAGGTGAGGTTTCTGCGGCTATTGCTATGTTAGCAAGCGATACTGTGGCTGGGACCTTACGAATCACCGTTGTGTAATCATGTAAGCCATACCCCAGCTACCTACCTGGATTGGGCTAAGTCGAACTAAGTTTAACAGAACCGCCTGTTACAACTAGAGAGACGTCGACCTTTTGCCGGGCCATTTTCAAATGACCTGGTTTTTATCCTGTACAGTTTAAAGAAGAGTGAGCACGCCATCACAGAGGTACGCGATGAATGGTATCGAGTCGCCCGGATTAGCTGTATGGAAATGTGTCCCCTACGCGCTCTACTTCGCCAGAGAATTACCGCAGCGGGGAGGAAATCTGACAGGCAAATCCTTGGAATTTTCAAGGCGTATGTTGGGGTAAGGCACAATTCCAACATTTCGTGCTGCTCAAACATTCGAGTTCCATTCGTCACGCCAATGTACGGAGACTGGACCCAAGTAGGTCGGGCTACGCCCGACGATCGAAGAAATGATGTAGTGGTCTAATTTGCCCAGACACCTTGATAAGTGGATTATTCACTTATGGAGGAGTTTATGATGACGAAACGCAGGGTACGCAGGGAATTTGACACCAGCTTCAAATTGGAAGTTGTGCGCATGGTGAAGGACCAGGGATTGCCTGTTAGTGACGTTTGTCGCAGCATGGATCTGGGGGAGACAGTGGTACGGCGCTGGGTGAAGCAATTTGAGACTGAACTGAACGGGCAGCCGGGCATTGGCAAACCGCTCACGACCGAGCAGCAGCGCATCCGGCAACTGGAAACCGAGAATCGGCAACTACGGATGGATAACGATCTATTAAAAAAAGCCTCAGCCTTCTTTGCCCGCGAACTGAAATGACCTACCGGCTGGTTCGTGAATTGCAACAGAAGGCTATCCCCGTAACACAAGCATGCCGGATATTGCAGGTCAGCCGTGCCGGTTATTATCAGCACCGACAGCGTGGCGCGCGCGAGTGGGATAGGGTCGTCACAGTTTATCTCAAGGCAGCATTTTCTGGCAGTGGCAAGTCCTACGGCAGTCGCCGTTTAGCCAGCGCCTTGCAAGCTCAAGGCCTGACTATTGGCCGTTACCGGGTACGGCGCTTGATGCGGGAAGCCGCCTTGCGCCCGGTATGGAAACGCAAGTTTATTCATACCACCGATAGCCGACATGACTTGCCGGTAGCAGAGAATCTATTGAATCGACAGTTCGAGACAGACGCACCGAATCAGGCATGGGTATCAGATATTAGCTATGTGCACACGCGCCAAGGCTGGCTTTATTTGGCCGCAGTGATGGATTTGTTCTCGCGCAAGATCGTCGGTTGGTCGATGGCCCCAACGATGCCAACCGAACTGGTAGTCACTGCGCTGCGTATGGCAGTGCAGCAACGCAAGCCTGCGCCTGGATTGCTGCTCCATTCGGATCGCGGCAGTCAATATGCCAGCCTGGAGTACCAGGCATTACTGGATCAACATGGCATTCGCTGCAGTATGAGCCGTAAGGGGAATTGTTGGGACAATGCCGTGATGGAACGCTTCTTTCTGAATTTGAAAATGGAGCGTGTATGGCAACGTGACTATGCCAATCACGGCGAAGGTCAACGCGATATTACCCAATACATCGTTGGCTTTTATAACAGCGTCCGCTTGCACTCAACACTGGGCTATCTGCCACCCGCCGCTTACGAACGAAAAATGGCAGCAATACCACCTATTCCGGTGTCTGAAATTACTGGACCACTACATGATGTCGGGCGTAGCCCGACCTACTACTTGCTCAAAATTAAACGTAACACGCTGATGCGTACGCGACGACCCGTTGATACCCAATCGATGTTTCTATCAAGCTATCTCGTCTCCGCCCAATGTGTTTTACCGCACAGTATGAGCCGCAATCATGGTGTTAATCTGATAACTCTTGCCGCTTCGTATCTGTAGCCGCTGATAACTCTAATGTTGAGAATATCAATTTTGGCCTACTCGTGAGCAAGCAATATGAGATTTTTTGATAGGAGATTCAAATCATGAATAAAGACCAAGTCAAAGGTACCGCAAAAGACATCGCTGGAAAAGTCCAGGAAGAGGCTGGAAACTTAACAGGAAGTAAAGAACAAGAAGCCAAAGGGCTTGCAAAACAAGTAGAAGGAAAAACGCAAAAGAAGGTGGGAGATGCCAAGGAAGCTGTCAAGGATTCAATTGATAAGCTTTAACAGTCGCGCGCGAAGTCGGGAAACCCGATAAATAGGGAAGCCTCCCGACGAAGCATCTGCAACTCCCCGGCCCAGGTTACTGCGAGCCGGGGTATTTATTGGCCGCCTGCTCAGATATATCGGCAGCAAACACGGTCTGGAAAATAGTCCTATTATCGACGATACAAGTACTGGGGAAGATACAACCATCAGCCAGGACGGCCAGGACAAGCGAAAGCAGCACGCTTTGAGCTAATCTTTTAGCCGACTCAAACGGGGAGACGTAAAGGCCACCGAATGTCTACAATGGCATATCCACTTGGAGTTTTAGGAGATTCACTGTGGGGGCAATGTCCTCCACATTTCATCATTAGGAATCTGTATCTAAACAACTTTCTGCTTAATCCATCATCGAGTTACCACGTTTGTTACCACGCCTGGAGCCTCCATACCCATACTCATCAAAATGCACTGGACAATTGAACCAGGACCTCGAGTTGGACGGTTCGAACGGTGATGGTCCTGTTCTTTCTGAGATGGTCGCTGCACATCGCCTGCAATCTGGCCCGAGGACTGGGATTCGGCGGCGCTTGTTCGGTTGGATACACGCAATGATTGAGCGTCAAGCGCGGCTTATTCAGACTTTTGCCACGAAATTGAGACTTACCCAGCAATTGCGCTATACAGTCGCCACTGCTGCTGTAGAAGCGGGCAAAGCATCAGGCGCCCGACCATGGGACAAGGGTAAATGACGCCAGACTCTACCAGAGTCCTACAATCCTGCTCGACAAAGGTGAAATTCCAGCCCGATATGTCCCTCACCACCCTCATGAATCTAATCAGCGCTTCAGCGGTTTTTCTTTTGTCTCACCATAAAAATGGCCCGGTAGCGATCTAGCTCCGGGCCATTTAATTGTTGCGTCTCAACTAGCGACGACCATTCCCAGACCGGCGACAAACACAAGAATATATATCCCCCAAAATACAAGAAAATCATTCATGGCACATCTCCTAATCTCTAATCGTTAAACTGTCTCACAAAACTTCTGCTGCCACGACTTTAACTCAAAAGATCAACAGCCTAACGAAGAAATAGTAATTTGTTAAGCTAATATTTTCATAGCTGTTACAGCTACGGTGGGGCACAATAAATGCCCCTTGCATGCCCTCCCCTGCCGTCACCCGAGAGTTTTTTTACGTCGGCTGGAATGCCATATGGCCGCTAGAACTGCCGCCCACATTGGCAACTATCCATAAAATCAAAAATGTATAGAAACTTGTAGAGTAAAAGCAGGGGATAGGCCGAGAGCGCTTATACATGCGGCTCTTAGAGAAGGACTGGCGGAGGCGGTGAGATTCGAACTCACGGTAGAGTTGCCCCTACGGCAGTTTTCAAGACTGCTGCCTTAAACCGCTCGGCCACGCCTCCAGTTGGGCCAGAATAATACCTTTTTAAGCTTGATTTTGCCAGCCGTCTCGCAGGAAAAGGCGAGCCCATCGGAACGATAAGATTGCAACTTTCACTAAACATGAGTAGTCTTATGTGCTGTATAGTTCGTCAACCAAGGAGACGTTATGCAACCTGAACTACGATATTCCGGCTCGGCCGCGCAAACGGGACTTTCCGCCGTTCGCAACAAGGTCTTGCGCAATACTTACTGGATGCTTGGCTTGACCATGATCCCGACGCTGATCGGTGCGTCGATCGGGATGAGCACCAATTTTGCGTTTCTCGCACAAGCGCCCATTGTTGGGCCGTTGGTGATGCTGGCGGTAATGATGGGTCTGCTGTTTGGTGTCAGCGCGACTCGAAACAGCCCGATGGGGATCGCATTGCTGTTTGCGTTTACCTTCGTAGCTGGCTGGTGGCTAGGCCCCATGTTGCAATACGCGCTTCATTTCAAGAACGGCGCGCAACTGATAGGAACTGCTGCCGCTGGAACGGGCATAATCTTTTTCACGCTGGCAACGATCGCTACGGTGACCAAGAAGGATTTCGGCTTCATGCAGAATTTCCTGTTTGTGGGACTCGTGCTGCTAATCCTCGCTTCCGTTGCTAATCTGTTCTTTGCCATGCCGGCTGCCTCGCTTGCCATTTCGGCAGTTGCGGTGCTGCTGTTTTCCGGCTTCATTCTGTTCGACGTAAGCCGTATTGTTAACGGTGGGGAAACTAATTACGTGATGGCAACGATGGGCATTTATCTGAGCCTCTATAACCTCTTCACCAGCCTGTTGCATCTGCTCTTGGCTTTCTCGGGTGAAAGAGACTAGCACTCGAAAAAATCCGGTACATGAAAAGGGGCGGCTGGTAACAGTCGCCCTTTTTCATTTCCGCGCCATTTCCGTTTCAAAACCGTGCTATTTCACAGCCGTGGCTCAGCGGCATCTTTTTCGAATAATGCGATGGATTCGATATGCGCGGTATGTGGGAACATGTTTACGACACCTGCCGCTTTTAGTACATACCCGTTGCTATGCACCAGTATCGCTGCATCGCGAGCGAGCGTAGCCGGATTGCAGGATACATAAACGATACGCCCAGGTGCTGCCTGTTCTTTTCCCAAGGAAGTAACGACAGAGATGGCCCCTTCGCGCGGCGGGTCGATCAGCATTTTGTCGAAATACCCCTGCGCTCGCATCCAGGCTTCATCTATTTCAAACAGATTGGTTTCGATGAATTGCGTGTTGCGCGCAAGCCCGTTGCGCTCCGCATTTTCGTCGGCGCGGCGTACCACGGCCGCGCTGCCCTCAAAACCTGCGACCTGCGCACCACGCCTGGCAATCGGTAACGCAAAGTTTCCCAGCCCGCAGAATAAATCCGCAATGCGTTCCCCAGGCTGAGGATCCAGCAGGTTCAGGGCGCGCCGTACCAGTACCCGGTTCATGGCGGGATTTACCTGGGTAAATTCGGTAGGATGAAACGGCATGACGATATCGAACTCGGGCAGCATATAGTTCAATTCCGCCGCGTTCTTCGGGTAAAAAGGATAGGCTGTTTGAGGCCCGCCGGGCTGCAAGAAGAACTGGATATGATGCTGATCGGCGAAAGCCTGAAGCAATATTTCATCTTGATCGATCAACGGCTTCAGGATGCGCAACACCAGCACATCCACATTTTCACCCAGCGATACCTCGATCTGCGGGATATGCTGACGGACAGACAAGCTGCCTACCAACTCTCTCAATGGCATGATGAGCCGGGAAATGCGCGATGGCACGATTTCACAAGCGCGCATATCGACAACGAAGCTGCTGCGCTTCTCATGAAAGCCTACCAGGACCCCACCTTTTTTGGCGACATAGCGCACGGACAGCCGCGCGCGATGGCGATAGCCCCAGGCTGCGCCATAAATCGCCGGCAGGATCAATTCGGCCTCGACCTTGCCGATATGCTTGAGATTATCTTCAAGAACGCGCTGCTTCGCCGCCACCTGGGCGCGCGCATCCATATGTTGCAGGCTGCATCCGCCGCATATTGCAAAGTGGTTGCATTGCGGCGCCACTCGACCAAAGCCCGGCTTGAGTATCTGTCCCGCCTGCGCCATTTCGAAGCTTTGTTTCTTGCGGTAGGAGTTATAGGTAACCACTTCTCCCGGCAATGCACCTTCGATAAAGATGACCTTGCCTTCTGAGTGAGCAACCCCACGCCCTTCCTGATCCAGGGATTCTATGGTGACAGGCGCAATCATATTTTGCGGTGCGGGATGAGTCCCGTAATGGCGAAAGGATGAGAAAGAATAGGCGTAATGGTGGCTATGCCCACTGCCCCAGGAATTCCTGCCAGTGAGGTTCAGAAGATTTGCTCAAGGTAAAACGCACCAGTTCGCATTCGCGCTGATACTGTTCGTTATCAAAGATACCACGCATGAGCTGGAATCGTAAAAACACGAGATACGTGTTCACCACATCGGTTTCGCAATAATCGCGAATTTCGGCAATCTCACCATTCTGGAATGCATTCCAGACCTGGGAACCGTCCATTCCCAGTTTTCCGGGAAAACCCATCAGCTTAGCCAACTCATCCAGCGGTACATTTGCGCGCGGCTGATATAGCGCGAGCATATCCATCAAATCGAGATGGCGGGTATGGTAGCGGCTAAGGTAATTATTCCATTTGAAATCGCGGTCATCCTCGCCCATATCCCAATAACGGCGCGCCTGCAAACCATGAATCAGGCTGCGATAATGGAGTACCGGCAAGTCGAAGCCCCCGCCATTCCAGGAAACCAGTTGGGGGCTGTATTTGTCCACCCCTTCGAAAAAGCGGCGGATGAGTTCCGATTCCGAATCTGCGGGAGTCCCTAACGACCACACGCGAAAATCATTTTTATCCCGCAATACGCATGAGATTGCCACGACCTTCTGCACATGCAATTGCAGGAAATCGTTGCCGACAGCCTGACGGCGCGCCTGAAACGCCATGTCGGCAATACCTGCCGGCGCAACCTCCGGGGGCAGATTGTAAAGCCTGCGTAATCCCTCGGTATCGGGAACGGTCTCGATGTCAAAAACCAGTACAGGTATCAATGCTAAGAAGATCTCAAGCGAATTTTGGAGCTTGGAAGGTGCAATCTAGAAGGCTTGCGTCGTATGGCGTTACTTTCTGACCCAGGAGCCGTTTGTGGCTTGATACCACCACCCCGGCCTGGCCAGATCGATCCAGCGCTGACCGAAAGTAGCGCGAATATCGGCTTCCCACTCGGGATGGCTGTTGGCTCGGGCGATTTCGCGGTACAACGCATTTCTGTCCTGGTTTTCAGCCGCGATCAAGGCATTGACCGGCTGGCGCGCCGCCAATGGCAGTGCATTGGCATCACGCATGGCGACAAGGCCATCTCGTGTAAGCCCTACCGCTCCCCTTTCATAATAAGCCTCGAGCTGGCTGTGGCGCTGCTGCATGCTTTGCCTGAGGCTGGAAATTGCGGGCGTATCGATTTCGATATTGGCTTGCGTGTAACCAGGATTCGACACCGATAACAGCAGCATCAGCAATATAAAGCGGTAGACGGGATTACGCATGGTAGTCACCTTAATTTTGGGGCTGCGTGGGTTGCGTGGGCTGCATCGGTTGTCCCGGTTGCGGGATGGGTTGAGAAGGTATGGGGCCATCCATACCCGGTGCGCCCGGTGTGCTCTGTGCGCCGTCCTCGGGTTTTTTAAGTTGCCACACTTCCTCTATTATCTTGTCCGCTGCTTTTTCAGCAGCGGCAGCGGGGAAATAAATGTTGATAGTGACGCAACCGAACAGCAACGACAGCGTCAGCAAGCTTGCGTAAAAATAAGAATTCTTCATATTCCCCTACTGAATAACGGGTTTGGTTTCTACTTGGGTGATCCGTTGCAGACGGTTCACCAGCTCCCACCAATCCACTTCGCGATTATAGCCTATCACTGTAATGGCCGGGATTCCGCCGCCCTTGACGATGAGATAGCCATGCGGCAGCGGCTCCGACTCTATCCCGCCCATGTAGCAAATCCCGTTGCGTAATGAGCAGCTCCAACCGATCTTCGAATAGCCGAACTGTTCGAAAATGCCCAGAAAACTGCGCTGGATTGCAGCAGCCGCTCCCGATCCGCCAAGAGAGGAGATATTCTGCACCGCAGCCTGGCTGATGCGACGCGGATAACTGCCGGGACTGCTCACAAGGCTGGCATCAAACTTTACCGGCTTCCAATTGAAGAGTTCGAGGCCATGGACCGCGGCATCAATGCGCCCCTGCATGTTGCCGAACGAAAACGTGCCGGTGAGCAGGTTCAGATCGAGATTGCGCATATCAAGGTCCGCCAAAAGTGATGGTGCAGGCCCCAACGGATCGAGCAGCTTCAGATTCCCCAGCTCTATGGTGCCATCGAATATCCTGAAAAGGAGCGCACCATCCACCACGACGGTTGCGCCATTGTAACTCACCCTGGGGATCTCACCGGACAGGGTGCCCTTCATTGGCTGGGTTCCCAAAGCTTCAGTCAGTTTTTGCATCGATACGGGCGAAAGCCCGCCGCTGAATTGCCATACCCAGCCCTGAGCCTGCCGCGATGCGCTGAAATTTTCGAGCGTAAGCTCACCGTCAAGCACAGGCAAGGTCAAGCGCGGGATGCGAAGATTCGACCCGTCGATCTCCAGGGGAATGTCAACCTGGCCTATGGGTATCTTCCCCAACTGGCTGCTCTGGATACGAATAGTCGCTTTTGTCGGTTTCACACTCCCCTGATTCCCTGGCGCTCGCCAGGGAATACTGGCGTCGACGCCGCGAAATGCAAAGCGCCCATGCCCGTCTTCCACCGAGGCATTGCGCAAATCGCCGTGAAGGAATTCATGGGCGCCATCCCGGTAACGCCACTGCAGCCCCGCCTGTCCGGCAGCCGCTAGCTCAGCGAAGGGGGTATTGACAAGAAACGGCTTCAGCACTTGACTGAACAAGGTGGACAACTCGAGATTGTCGGCGCTCAAATCGAAATCGCGCAGCGTGTTTCCTGGCCGGTCAATCAATCCCGATAAATTCACCTCCCCGATATTCGAAAGCACAAGCTTTCCCTCGCGCAATCGTATGGTGTTTTCATCCAGTTGGCCGCTGGCGCTAAAACGATGGCCTTGCGCGGCAAAATAAACCGGTTGCCAGAACACTTCGCCACTCGGCCAATCCACATCAACGTGCCACAACCATGAATTTCCTTGCTTGTCCTCGTCGCGCCTAGCCATCGCGTTAACTTCGACGCTGATGTTCTCACCGGCATGCAACCCGCTGGCGTCGCTAAACGCCAGTCCATCCACCGCCATATGCGCTTCAATTCCAGCAAGTCCGCCGGCTGCGCCCTGCAGCTTGATCGTGCCGTTCATGTTTCCCTTTGCGGGCACCGGCAACAAGTTCTTTTCTACCTCTGGCAAAAATTCGGCAATACGCGCTGCCTCCCCGTTTGTTATGGTCAACATAGCTTCCCAAGCCGGCTTTCCCCGCTGCGCGGATAGTTTCCAGCTCGCAACGGCTTCTCTGGCACCAGTCGTGATTTTTAGATCCAGTGTTTTATTGCGGGAAGAGAAATCAAACGATACAGGTAGCGGCGCCGATCGGGATAGCTTCAGCACGCCATCCTCACAGCGGATCCAGTCATCGGCAACCTGAAATTTATGGCAGGAAAAATGCAAATTGCGCCAGATTTTCCCCTGTATCGCAATCTCGTCCACCCTTACTTCCAGCAATGATGCCTGCGGGCCAGTCACGCTGACCTGAACGCCTTTCGCATTTAAAAAAGGACTATGAACATCATCGGCGGAAAGGGTAATTAAAGGACCGGCGTATGCGGATAAGGTACCAATGAATAATGCTGGCAATATTATGACGAGCAGCTTTACCATTATTCATCCGGCCAATAACGGCTTACGTGTACCGCATATTGCGCGCCGGGCTTGCAGGCCGACTACATATCGTCCTCGGCCGCATAACGCGCATGGGTTTACGATACTCAGGCGGGAAAAACACCTGTGGAAAGATAGCGATCACCGCGGTCGCAAACGATCGAAACAATTGTCGCGTTCTCGGCTTCTGCAGAAATCCTGAGTGCCGCCGCCAGCGCACCTCCTGATGAAATCCCCGCGAAAATCCCTTCCTCACTCGCCAGCCGCCGGGTCATATCCTCGGCTTCCGCCTGGGAAACCAGCACGATGCGATCTACCCGCTTGGCATCATAGATTTTCGGCAGATACGCTTCCGGCCATTTGCGGATGCCGGGAATCTGGGAACCTTCTTCCGGCTGCACGCCGATGATCTGAATCTCCGGGTTCTTTTCCTTGAAATATCGAGAGCAACCCATGATGGTGCCGGTAGTACCCATGCTGCTCACCAGATGGGTAATCTTACCGCCGGTATCTCGCCAGATCTCAAGAGCGGTGCCTTCATAATGCGCTCGTGGGTTATCAGGGCTGGCGAACTGATCAAGGATGACGCCGCGCCCCTCATCACACATGCGCTCGGCCACATCGCGCGCTTCTTCCATGCTGCCCTCCTTCGAGGTCAGCACGATTTCCGCACCGAACGCCTTCATCGATTGCCGCCGTTCAATGCTGAGGTGCTCCGGCATCACCAGCACCATGCGATAACCCATTATCGCCGCCGCCATCGCCAGAGCAATACCGGTGTTGCCGCTAGTCGCTTCTATCAACGTATCGCCCGGCTTGATATCGCCGCGCTCCTGCGCATGCGTAATCATCGATAACGCCGGACGGTCTTTCACCGAACCTGCAGGATTGTTACCCTCCAGCTTGACGAGAACAACATTGCTGGTATTCCCCGGCAGGCGCTTGAGTTTTACCAGCGGCGTGTTGCCGACAAAATCTTCTATGGTTTTGTACATGACGGCGTAATTTGCAAAAAGATTATGCCGGATTATCGCACACGTTCCGGCTAGCGCGACGTCTACCAATAGGATAGTAGGATGGGTGCAGCGAAGCGTAACCCATCGACTCACTGATAAGATGGGTTACGGCTTGCAGCCTCCACCCATCCTACCGAGCGTGGTTTAGTCAATAAGGGTATGTTTGTTACTTCGGCGCAGGCTTATTTTCTTTCTTGGCCGTAGTAGCGCCACCAACCGCAATGTCCTTGCGCAACCGCTTCAGCGTAGCAGGACCGATGCCGTTGACCTTCTCCAAGTCATCAGCCGACTTGAAAGCTCCATTCTTCTTGCGATGATCGATGATGGCCTTGGCTTTGGCCGGACCAATTCCCTGAAGCGTTTCAAGCTCGGCCTGGGTTGCGGTATTGATGTTGACGGCCGCGTAGGTAGCGCCAGTAAACGCGAACAGCGTAACCAAAACAATTGTCAGGAATTTTCTCATTAAATTTCCCTTGGGAAGGGTCAGGTTAGAGGCTGGCCCCGCACTGTTTTTCTCAGTAAGAATTTGATCGCTGGGAAGGCAAAACTATTAACAATACCGGTAAGGCAGATTCCTCTATAACGGCAAAATGAATATCAGAAATGAGCATGTTAAATAAAAATATTCCTGTTCAGTTCGAAAGAGAATTTTAGCCCTCAGAATGATCGATGTAATATTAAAACGGAATATCATCATCCATATCATCAAACCCACCGCTGCTTTTAGCAGGCGCTTTGCTCCCCGACGGGCTCGGCGCAAAGTTGCTCTCGTCCCGCCCTTCCCTGTCTGAATCAAAACCGGCGCTGCCGGGTTTGCTGCCCAGCATCTTCATATCGCTGGCAATGATGTCGGTGGTATAGCGCTCAACACCCGCCTTGTCGGTCCACTTGCGCGTTTCCAACCGTCCCTCGACGTATACCGGACGGCCTTTTTTCAGGTATTCGCCGGCGATTTCAGCAAGCTTGCGATAAAAGGTGACGCGATGCCATTCGGTTTTTTCCTGTTTTTCGCCGTTTTTATCCTTCCAATTTTCCGTGGTTGCCAAAGTGATATTGGTCACCGCGTCGCCATTTGGCATATAACGCGTCTCGGGGTCTTTGCCGAGATTGCCAATGAGTATTACCTTGTTGACTGATGCCATTATGCTTCTCCCCCCAATAATTGAACAACGCCTTCTTCGTCGAAACCTCTCATATCCACTTTCAGATAGGCCACGCCTTCGCTCGCCAGCACCAGCGCCTCATGCACACCGGGCAGTGCCGCCAGCTGGCGGGATAGGCCGCTGGCCCTGCCAGTATCCATCTCTTGCACGTGGTACATTCTGGTGCGTACAGCGGCGGGGGCTTTCATCGTAACGGCAAAAATAAGCCATAATGTCAGTAGGGCTCCGCAGAATGCATAGAGTGCGGAGGCCCCATGATGCTGATACAAATAGCCGCCTACGGTTGCACCTACAAATGCGCCGAGAAACTGGACGCTGCTATAGACGCCAATGGCGGTGCCTTTCGCACCCACCGGCGCAATCTTGGAAATGAGCGAGGGCAGAGTCGCTTCCAGAAGGTTGAAGGCGGTGAAGAACACGAGCAACGCCAGGGTCGTTCCCCAAAGCGAATCGAATGCATAGGCCAGCATAACCTGGCTGGCAAGCAATACAGCCACCGAAATGACGAATATCTGCTTGAGCTTGGCCTTCTTTTCACCATAAATGATCGCCGGAACAATCAATACCATGGAAAGGAGCAGTACCGGCAAATATACCTGCCAGTGATGGTCCGCCGCCAGTCCGGTTGTTCGTAACGACAACGGCACCACCAGCCACAGCGCCATCAATGTCGCATGCAATGCAAACACACCGAAATCCAGGCGCAGCAGTTGCGGGTTGCGCAACACATTCCGGAAACGTCCGGCGGATGCTTCGGTATCGGAATGGAAGCGGCTGATTACCGGATCGGGAATGATTTTGAAAACAACCACCATCGCCAGTAGTGCCAGCACGCCGGTCATCGCAAAAATTCCCGGCACACCGATCACGTTATTTAGTGCTGGCGCGATAATTAACGAGAGTGCGAAGGTCGCACCTATGGTCATGCCGATCGCGGCCATTGCCTTGGTCCGGTGCTCTTCACGGGTAAGGTCGGCGGCAAGCGCCATCACAGCCGCGGAAATCGCCCCCGCACCCTGGATGACGCGTCCAAGGATTACCACGTAAATATCGGTGGCGGATGCAGCAACAAAACTGCCGATTGCAAAAAGGATCAATCCGATGTAAATGACGGGCTTGCGGCCGATACGGTCGGACAGCCAGCCAAACGGAATTTGCAGTATGGCCTGAGTCAACCCATATGCGCCAAGCGCAATACCAACCAGCGTATAGCTGACGCCGCCGGGGAGATGCTCTGCATAGAACGCGAATACCGGCAGAATGATGAACATCCCCAACATGCGCAACCCGTAAATTCCCGCCAGGCCGGCTGTAGCGCGCAGCTCTATCGGCGACATTTTATCGGGAGGTAATGAGGAGGACATGAATCAGATTGGGGAAACGCGGAAAGTTGCGTATATTAACAGGTTTGACCGGCACTCAGATAGCCTCGACCTCAGGATGTTACAGGATGTCACGAGTAGTTCATGTAATGACATGTCGTTGCAGGTAGTCTATGAGCAGCCAAATGGAAGCAGTCGATGGAACTTATAAAAATTCGCGGTGCGCGTACGCACAATCTCAAAAACATCAGTCTTGATCTGCCGCGAAACAAGCTGATCGTAATTACTGGTTTATCCGGGTCCGGCAAGTCTTCGCTCGCGTTCGACACCCTGTATGCGGAAGGCCAGCGGCGCTACGTGGAATCGCTCTCGGCGTATGCGCGCCAGTTTTTGCAATTGATGGAGAAACCCGACGTCGATCTGATAGAGGGATTGTCTCCCGCCATAGCCATAGAACAAAAAGCGACTTCGCATAACCCGCGCTCCACCGTCGGCACCGTTACCGAAATACATGATTACATGCGCCTGCTGTTTGCGCGCGTTGGCGATCCGCAGTGCCCTGATCATGGCATCACGCTAACAGTGCAAAGCGTCTCGCAAATGGTCGATCATGTCATGCGGTTGCCTGCGGAAACCAAGCTGATGATACTGGCGCCGCTGGTGGTAGGGCGCAAGGGCGAGCAAATGGATTTGATCGATGAGCTGCGCGCGCAGGGTTTTGTGCGGCTACGAATCGATGGTGAAGTGCATGAGATCGATACACTGCCGAAATTGCAAAAAAATAAAAAGCACACAATAGAAGTCGTGGTGGACAGGCTTAAAGTCTCACCCGATTCCAAGCAGCGACTGGCGGAATCGTTTGAAACCGCGCTACGCCACGCCGACGGACGCGCTTTAGCAGTGGAAATGGATTCGGGCCATGAGTATCTTTTTTCGGCCAGGTTCAGTTGTCCGGTATGCAGCTACTCCCTGCCGGAACTCGAACCCCGCTTATTTTCCTTCAACAACCCAATGGGCGCGTGCCCCAAATGTGACGGCCTGGGGAAAATAACCTTTTTCGACCCTAAACGGGTGGTGGCATTTCCTCATCTGTCGCTGGCTTCCGGCGCGATCAAGAGCTGGGATCGGCGAAATCAATTTTATTACCAGTTGCTGGCGAGCCTTGCCAACCACTACGATTTTGATCTGGAAGTACCCTTTGAACAGCTCGCCGAGAATTTGCAGGATATCGTTCTGCACGGATCAGCGAAGGAAAAAATCTCATTCTCGTATTTGAACGAGAGCGGTAAACGCAACTATCGCAAGCATACCTTTGAAGGCATTATTCCCAATCTGGAGCGACGCTACAAGGAAACCGAATCGCTTGCCGTGCGTGAAGAACTGGCAAAATACCTCAATTCCCAAATATGCCCTGAATGCGGCGGAACCCGGCTACGCCGCGAAGCGCGCCACGTCCGCGTGGGCGGGCGGGCTATTTACGAAATCAACGCGCTGCCACTGAAGGAGGCGAAGGATTTTTTCGATCAGGTAACGCTGACGGGGCACAAATTTGCCATCGCGGAAAGAATCGTCAAGGAAATTTCCAGCCGCATATTATTTCTCAACAATGTCGGGTTGGATTATTTGTCGCTGGACCGTTCCGCCGACACTTTGTCGGGTGGAGAATCCCAACGCATTCGCCTCGCCAGCCAGATCGGATCAGGCCTGACCGGCGTGATGTATGTGCTGGATGAGCCGTCCATCGGCCTGCACCAACGGGACAACGGACGCCTGCTGGAAACGCTCAAGAACCTGCGCGATCTCGGCAATAGCGTCATCGTGGTGGAACATGACCAGGACGCCATACTTACCGCCGATCATGTGGTGGACATGGGCCCGGGTGCGGGCGAGCATGGCGGATTGATCATCGCACAGGGAACACCCGAGGCTATTCAACAGGATTCCAACTCACTCACCGGCAAATATCTTTCGGGTGAACTTTCCATCGCACTGCCGGAAAAACGCACCGAACCAAAAAGCGATCGCTGGCTCAGGATCGAAGGCGCATCGGGCAACAACCTGAAGAACGTCAACCTCAACCTGCCTGTAGGATTATTCGTCTGCATAACCGGCGTATCCGGTTCAGGCAAATCCACGCTCATCAACGAAACGCTCTACCATGCAACCGCTCGCCATCTCTATGGCAGCACCGCGGAGCCCGCGCCATATCAGAATCTGGATGGATTGGCCTTTTTCGACAAGGTCATCAGCATGGACCAGAGCCCCATCGGGCGCACGCCGCGCTCAAACCCGGCTACCTATACCGGCCTGTTCACGCCAGTTCGGGAGTTGTTCGCCGGTGTTCCACAGGCGCGCGAGCGCGGCTATGGGCCCGGGAGATTCTCGTTCAACGTCAAGGGCGGGCGCTGTGAAGCCTGCCAGGGTGACGGCATGATCAAGGTTGAAATGCATTTTCTTCCGGATATATATGTGTCATGCGATGTCTGCCATGGCAAGCGCTATAACCGCGAAACCCTGGAGATCCAGTACAAGAGAAAAAACATCAACGAAATTCTGCATATGACGGTGGAACAGGCACGCGAGTTTTTCAGCCCCGTGCCGGTCGTGGCGCGCAAGCTGCAAACCTTGCTGGATGTCGGCCTGGGCTATATCACCCTGGGCCAGTCCGCGACGACGCTTTCCGGAGGCGAAGCCCAGCGGGTAAAGCTGTCGCTTGAACTTTCCAAACGCGACACTGGCCGCACGCTCTATATTCTGGACGAGCCCACTACAGGCCTGCATTTCCAGGACATCGATCTATTGCTGAAAGTGTTGCATCGCTTGCGCGACCATGGCAATACCGTAGTCGTCATCGAGCATAACCTGGATGTGATCAAAACCGCCGACTGGATTATTGATCTCGGCCCCGAAGGCGGCGGAGGCGGCGGAGAGATCATTGCCCAGGGAACCCCGGAGCAAATAGCAGCGGACGAGAGGAGCTTTACCGGACGCTACCTGAAAACGGCGCTCAGTTCCTCAACTCATAATCAGCAGCGGCAACGTAGATATGAGCGTTCATAAGCATGCCCGCAACCTTCTGCTCAATAGCTTTCAGGCCGCAGTCAGCGCAGCCGATCCCCTGCTTGTAGTACCCCGGCATTTGCCGCCACCATTGCGTCATCGATTACCTCGGGGTCGTACGCTGGTGGTCGGTGCAGGCAAAGCTGCGGCGTCGATGGCGCTGGCAGTGGAAAAACATTGGCAAAAAAATGTGGCGCTGGATGGCATCGTCCTCACCCGCTACGGTCACGGCTTGCCGCTCGATCGGATCCAGGTTATCGAAGCCGGACATCCGGTACCCGATGAACAGGGCGAAGAAGCCGCACGCCATCTTCTGGCGGAAGTAAAAAAACTTGGCACGGATGATTTTCTGCTTTGCTTGCTGAGCGGCGGCGGGTCGAGTTTGCTATCGCTGCCGGTAGCGGGTATATCGCTGGGCGATCTCCGAACCGTCACCGCGGAACTGCTCCACTGTGGCGCGACAATTCAAGAGATCAACACTGTGCGCAAGCATCTTTCCGCTGTCCTGGGGGGAAGGCTTGCAGCTTCAAGCCGTGCGCAGGTACTGGCATTGATAATTTCCGACGTAACGGGGGACGATCCAACGCATGTCGCATCCGGCCCCTGCGCACCGGACCCCACAACCTACGCGGATGCGCTCGCAATCATCGAGTATCACGGCATCCCGGCACCCGATGCCGTGATGGAAATATTGCTCGCAGGCACCAAGGGCGAGCTTGGCGAGACGCCCAAACCCGGCGATGCGGCATTCAGTCGCGTAGAAAACCGGGTGATCGCTACCGCGCATGAGTCGCTGCTGGCCGCTGTGGAATATTTTCGCACTCAAGGCATTTTCGCTGTAATACTGGGCGATTCCGTTACCGGCGAGTCGCGCGATGTCGCCAGGGTCTTCGCAGCCTTGCTCAGGGAAATTCGCCGATATGGGCACCCTTGGAGACCCCCGTTAGCGCTAATCTCAGGCGGCGAAACGACCGTTACATTAGGTAAAAAACGAAATGGCGCCTATGGTGATCAAAGCACTCATCGCGGACGTGGCGGACGGAATACTGAATTCCTGCTATCTCTTGCCGTTGAGCTCGGTGGTGCAGAGAATATTCACGCGCTCGCCTGCGATACGGACGGCATAGACGGAACGGAAAACAATGCCGGCGCCATTGTCACGCCGGATTCCTTGTACCGTGCAAGCCAGGCGGGTATCAACGCATCGACATTGCTTGCCCGCAACGATTCTTATACGTTCTTTGAGCAGCTCGGGGATTTGGTCGTTACCGGCCCAACCCGCACGAACGTCAATGACTACCGCGTTATCCTGATGTTGTAAGGCTGGCGCGCGACAGGGCTGGAAAGCCGGGCAGAGGAGGACGCAAGTGTCACGAAACCGCAATATTGTTTACATATCATCGCAATATAAGGACAATCAAAATCGAAGAGAAATAATCACGAATAGAAGGAATGTGCCGATGGCAGCGACAATACTGGTGGTTGAAGATGAACCGGCGATCCAGGATTTAATCTCATATAGTTTGCGACAGGCAAGACATAACGTTTTTTCCGCACGAAATGCGGAAGAAGCGATGGAAATAATCAATGATGCGCTACCGGATCTGGTGCTGCTCGACTGGATGCTGCCGGGGATGAGCGGAATCGAATTCGCCCGCGTGCTGCGGCGCACCGCGCGCACTAAAACAATTCCTATCATCATGCTTACGGCTCGCGCAGAAGAAGGCGATAAGGTGGCGGGATTGGAGATCGGGGCCGACGATTACATTACCAAGCCTTTCTCTCCGCGTGAGATGCTCGCGAGAATCAAGGCGGTGCTGCGGCGGCGCTCGCCCGAAGCAGCCGACGATATGGTCGAGATCGGTGGACTGCACTTGGACTCGGCTGCTCATCGCGTAACCGCCGACGGTAATGAAGTAGTGCTGGGCCCTACCGAATTCCGGTTGCTGCATTTTCTGATGACCCACGCCGAGCGGGTATACAGCCGTTCGCAGCTGCTCGATCAAGTATGGGGAGATCATGTATTTGTAGAAGATCGCACTGTGGATGTGCATATCCGCCGATTACGCAAGGCATTGGAGACAGTCAACAAGGATGGACTGGTGCAGACGGTGAGGGGATCGGGCTATCGGCTTTCCGCGGTGCTGACGGCGAGCATGGGGTGATCCCTGGAATAATCCCAAATCCGGTAGTTGACCGCTTATTTTATAGACCAGTGTTTATAATTAATAACAATATTTCATATTATTTGACACTCACCTCGTGGGTGAGGCCGCTACGGGGCGAATTGCACTGTTTTTGCGACACATTGCTGCGTTGCAACTCCTTGGAATGGAATGGCGCCCCGAAGCGTCGCCCGAGGGGCCCCGCGAAGCGGGGATCGGGCAGCGCAGGGGATGTCGCGATCGCGCTCCACAAGGGGGCGCCCGCATCCCGCTTCGGGTTCGCACCTTCCTGCGGAAGGCACTGCTCCGCCCTGCGCGGTCGTATTCCGCGTCGTTGCGCCTTGCCCTGCACACCAAAAACCGTACACTTCTCCCCGTCCAACTATCGGATTTAGGATAATGATCCAGTTTTATTCTTCCAAATAGCTCACGTGTCCAGTTTCTGGGAGCGTTTCCGGGAGCATGCGGCCAACCTGATCCTGATTACGGTTGTAACCGGGCTACTCCTGGCGGTGCTGGGTACTCTCGCGACATTAGCCCTCTATAATGTCGCGCTGCTGCTGCTGGTCATTTATCATTGGCGTCAATTGGCGGTGCTCGATAAATGGCTCCAGGCCGAAGAATCCAGGTTACCTTCCGGCTTCGGCAAATGGGGGGACGTGTTTGCACGCTTGACACGCCTGACCCGTGATCAAAGCCAGAAACATCGGCAAATCAGTTCTGCGCTGGAGCTTCTGCGACGCGCCACCTCGGCTATGCCGGAAGGCGTGGTAATCATGGATGAGATAGACCGCATCGAATGGTGCAACCCTGTAGCAGAGAAACATCTGGGCATCAACGCGAGTGTTGATACGGGGCAGCATATCACCCATCTGATGCGTCAAACCCAATTCGCCAAATACCTTGCCGCCCAAAACTATTCTGAACCACTGATAATCAAACAGTCCCGGCATCAGGGACTGACTCTTTCAATACAGCTCGTGCCCTATGGTGATAAACAGAAACTGCTGCTCAGCCGTGATGTGACGCGCTTTGAAAGAATTCAGACCATGCGCAGGGATTTCGTGGCCAATGTGTCGCACGAATTACGGACACCGCTGACGGTGGTTGGCGGATTTCTCGAAACACTGTCGGAAGAAGGCCATTCAGATCCTGAAACACGTAAGTGGGCGCTGACGCTGATGACCGATCAAACCAGACGAATGCAAAGCCTGGTGGAAGACTTGTTGACGCTGTCGCGGCTGGAGGACACGGAAAACATGGCCCGGGAGGGGAACGTCGATGTCCCCGAAATGTTACGGAAGCTTTATGATGAAGCGCAATCCTTGAGTGCCGGACGCCACCATATCAGCCTCAATCTCGATACTGACACGAAATTATTGGGTAACACGGACGAATTGCGTAGCGCTTTCGGTAACCTTATCAGCAACGCCATCCGTTATACCCCTGCCGGAGGGAACATCTCCTTGAACTGGGCAATGCGCGACGGGCAGGGCGTATTTTCCGTACAGGACAGCGGCATGGGCATTGAACCCCAACATATCCCGCGTCTTACGGAACGATTCTATCGGGTTGACCATGGGCGTTCGCGTGAAACGGGGGGTACCGGACTGGGTCTCGCCATTGTCAAACATGTGCTGACATGCCATCAGGCGAGACTTGAGATCGACAGCGAACCCGGCAAAGGTAGCCTTTTCAGTGCCTGGTTCCCATCCGCAAGGTTGATCGTGCAGGAAAGCGAGTAGGTCGCCGCCTACCACAAGCGTTATAGGCAAGCGTACAGCCCTTCGGATGAAACGAACCCATCACGAATTTTCGTCAATATTCATTTTCAAGGTTGCTTTACATTGTTATGCCCACAACACCCCTCGATCTCACGGAAACAACGCTCAGCAGCAAGGATGTATATGATGGCGAGCTTCTGCATGTGCGAGCAGACCAAGCCCGGCTGCCTGACGGCAAAGTCGCAGTACGCGAATACATCAGGCATCCCGGCGCAGTGGTCATCATACCGTTGCTCGACAATGGCGAGCTGGTGCTGGAACGCCAGTATCGCTATCCCCTGCATCGGGAGTTTTACGAACTGCCTGCCGGCAAAATCGATGGCGGCGAAGACCCGCTAAGGTGCGCTCAACGGGAGCTGCTGGAGGAAACAGGTTACACGGCGGAAGGCTGGCGTCATATCGCCACCTTGCATCCCTGTATCGGTTATTCGGACGAGAAGTTGATTTATTACTTCGCGGAAAACCTTACCTTCAAGGGCGCAAGCCTGGATGACGGCGAGCATCTGGAGGTGTTCACCTTGGGGTTGTCGACGGCACTGGAGTGGGTAAAAACAGGGAAAATATCCGACAATAAAACGGTTTCCGGCCTGTTTTGGGCAGAGAAGCTACTAAGTGGCGCATGGTAAATGGTAAGCGGTTTCGATTTGCCAGGCACGATCGCTACGCCGCCATAATTACCTAATCCTCCGGTTGCGCCGCATGAGGCTGCTGCCGCTCTTAGCTCTAACAGGATGTTGAAAAACCCCACCCCATCCATGCAAATGGTATAATTGGTCGCGAACGCTGCGCGCGGACCGCGCTCTCCCTCGGCCACGAGTTGGTGCAAGCGGTGGGTTCTAGCCAAGCCGATGACGTAACAACGAGGTTCTACACGCTGCGCCGTCCCGTCAGAGCCTTGTTTTGGTGCTCGCAAGATAGCGCCGTAGGGCTAGAACAATCTCCTCAAAAGTAGCCGCGTAGTTGGAATTTTCTGCGTACAAAAAAACATTTGGATCAATAAAAGTAAAACTTAGGTAACAAATTTCAATTTATTCAGATTTTTTTGCTAGCCGGACCATAGGTAAAGATGGAAAATCTAGCCCGCCATACCCCCATGATGCAGCAATATCTCCGCATCAAGGCGCAGCATCCCGATATGCTGATGTTCTATCGTATGGGGGATTTCTACGAACTGTTCTTTGAAGATGCGGAAAAAGCGGCCAAGCTGCTCGATATTACCCTGACCCGGCGTGGCACTTCGGCGGGCGAGCCGATCAAGATGGCGGGGGTGCCTTATCATTCCGCTGAACAGTATCTGGCAAAACTCATCAAGCTGGGTGAATCGGTGGCGATCTGTGAACAGACCGGCGATCCCGCTACGTCCAAAGGTCCGGTAGAACGGCAGGTCATGCGGATTATTACGCCCGGAACGCTGACAGATTCGGCGTTGCTGGATGAAAAACGCGAAAGTATTTTATTGGCCCTGTGCGTGCATGAAACAACGCTGGGGCTGGCATGGCTCAATCTGGCGGCGGGGCAATTTTGGGTATTGGAAACATCAGCGGATAATCTGGCGGGCGAACTCGAACGCCTGAAGCCAGCGGAGATTCTTTTGCCGGATTCGCTGGATGCGCTTACCGGCCTCAGCGATGCGGGTGCATCCAAAACGTGTCTGAAGCGCCTGCCCTTTTGGCAGTTCGACGTCGAGGCTGCTGTTCGCATTCTCTCGCGCCAATTGGGAACCCATGACCTTTCCGGTTTCGGTTGCGAGGGCCTGCATTCGTCGCTGGGCGCGGCCGGTGCGCTGCTGGAATACGCGCGCCTCACGCAAGGCAACAATATCGCCCATATCAAGACATTGCGGGTAGAGCGGGACGACGCCTATTTGCGCATGGACGCTGTCACTCGCCGCAATCTTGAAATTTCCGAGACTATACTTGGCGGTGCATCGCCTACTTTGTTATCCCTGTTCGATACCTGCTCAACCAATATGGGCAGCCGCATGCTGCGGCACTGGCTGCATCATCCCCTGCGCGACCGGGCAGCGATTCAAAACCGGCTTGACAGCGTGTCGTTTTTAATCGGAGAAGCGGGCTCAGGGCCCTACCTTTCCATTCGAGGATGCCTCAAACGGGTCGCAGACATCGAACGTATCACCGCTCGCATTGGGCTGAAATCGGCCCGTCCACGAGATTTATCCGGACTGCGCGATAGTCTCAAACGCTTACCGGAAGCAATTGCAGCTATCGCTGAAGTCGCCGCTATTGCTGAAGTCATGAACGGCATTGACAAGCATATTGCCGCGCTGGCGCAATCGATGACTCCGGATGCGACGCTTGTCGGGCTTCTGCAGGAATCCCTGCGCGAAGAGCCGGAGGTGGTGCTGCGCGTAGGCGGTGTGATCGCGGATGGCTATGATGCCGAACTGGATGAGCTTCGCGCCATACAGAATAATTGCGGTGAATTTTTGCTGCAACTCGAAACGCGGGAAAAAACGCGCACAGGCATTTCAAATCTCAAAGTGGAATATAACCGGTTACACGGTTTTTATATCGAGGTGACGCACGCGCACACCGAGAAGATCCCGGAGGACTACCGCAGAAGGCAGACGCTGAAGAATGCCGAGCGCTATATTACGCCAGAGCTCAAGGCATTTGAAGAAAAGGCGCTCTCTGCGCAGGACCGTGCGCTGGAACGGGAAAAGCTTTTATATGATGAGCTGCTGGAAGGGCTTTTGCAGTATATCGATCACTTGCAGCAGGTGGCCCGCAGTATTGCCGAGCTGGATGTATTAGCCGCCTTCGCCGAACGCGCACTGGCCCTGGACTATATCGTGCCGACCTTCACCAGTGAAGCCGTTATTGAAATTGAGGCGGGCCGTCATCCGGTTGTGGAAAAACAGGTCGAAAACTTCATTGCCAACAATGTCCAGCTCGGCGCCTGGGGCGATACCGCACGGCAAATGCTCGTCATTACCGGTCCCAACATGGGCGGAAAATCCACCTATATGCGACAAGTCGCACTGATTGCGTTACTCGCACATTGCGGCAGCTATGTACCGGCAAAAAAAGCGCGCTTCGGCCCCCTGGATCAAATCTTCACTCGCATTGGCGCTTCCGATGACCTGGCCGGGGGACGCTCAACCTTCATGATGGAAATGACGGAAGCCGCCAATATCCTGCATAACGCCACTGCACAAAGCTTGGTGTTGATGGATGAGATAGGACGGGGAACTTCTACTTTCGACGGCTTGGCCCTGGCTTTTGCGATTGCCAGGTATCTATTGAAAAACAACCGCTGTTATACGTTATTTGCAACTCATTATTTTGAACTGACGAGGCTCGCGGAGGAGTTTACGCAGGCCGCCAACGTGCACCTGCGTGCGGTGGAACACAAGCATCATATTGTATTCCTGCACTCGGTCGATGAGGGCGCTGCGAGTCAGAGCTACGGGCTTCAAGTGGCTGCGCTGGCCGGCGTGCCGGAGCAAGTGATCAGAACAGCAAGAAAATATCTGGCGCAACTTGAGGAGGAAGCGGTTGGCAGACACCCACAACGGGATTTGTTCGCGGCAGCGTCGGGCAGCGCAAAAGAAAACCCGCAAACCCTGCCCGAACACCCCGTACTCAAACTGCTGCACGCTATCGTTCCGGACGAGCTAAGCCCAAAGCAAGCGCTGGAAGAACTCTATGCGCTAAAAAAAGCCGCGGAGAAAGACCGGCCCCAGGAATGAGAAGGACGAAACAACCAACCGAACGAGGCAAGCCAACTGGTTGTCATAACCCGTCTTGATCGATTTCTTACGTCGAGATACTGCGGGTTCGCCAGAGCCTCTCTTCAATGTTCGTGCCCATGGGCACCATGGACGTGGCCGTGAGCCAGTTCCTCTGAAGTGGCGGGCCGTACTGCGGTAACCGTACAATCGAAGCGCAGTGTCACGCCCGCGAATGGGTGATTGCCGTCTACTACCACCTTGTCTTCGGCAATATCGGTTACGGTATAGATAAAGGCATCGTCGGAACCTTCTTCGCCTCCTTCAAACTGCATTCCGACCGTTACATTGTCGGGGAAAAGATCGCGAGGCTCGACTCGCACCAAATCGCTATCGTATTCACCAAAAGTATTTTCCGGCTCCATCAAAACGGAGCAACTATAGCCCACTTCCTTGCTATGCAATTCTTCTTCCACCATTGGGAAGATACCGTCATAACCTCCATGCAGATAGCTGATTGGCGCGTCGGGTTCTTCCATGATCTTGCCGGTCAGATCAGATAATTTATAGTTGAGTGACACTACGCTGTCTTTTTCGATTCGCATATTAAAGGCCGTAAGTTAATGTAGGTTAATTATTGCAATAAAGATGAGCGCCGATGTTTCTTGCGTTACTCACAAGAAAAACCGCTGGCTCCCACAAAGGCGCATATGCTATCAATGTGGCTTATCAAGAGCAACCATTTGCATTAGTAATTATGAATTGAATAAAGTTCTGTCTGGAGAAAATCTGTATATGCTCAGCACGGCCTTATCCGCCGGTCCGTCAGTTTTTACAGGTTCCAATCAATTCTCTGACTGGCGCAAAGCTGCGTCGGTGCACTACCGATATCCCATGCGTTCGCAGGGCTGCAATGTGTCGTTCTGTGGAATACCCCTTATGCTGGTCAAAGCCATAACGTGGGAAGCGCTGGTGTAACGCCACCATCTCCGCATCACGCGCCGTCTTTGCCAGAATGGAAGCGGCCGAAATCTCGGGTACCAAACTATCGCCTCTGACGATAGTGGTTACGGGGCATCGCAGACGAGGTTTCTGGTTCCCATCCACCAACACCCTGGAAGGAACCAGAGACAGACTCTCTACAGCACGTTTCATGGCCAGTAAACTTGCCTGAAGAATATTGATTCGATCGATTTCCTTAACCGATGCAAAGCCAATGGCCCAGGCTATGGAATGTGCTTTAATGGCAACAGTGAGGCTGTTGCGCTTTGCTTCGCTTAGCGTTTTTGAATCCGCCAGGCCCTCAATGCAATAGTCTGGATCGAGTATGACGCAGGCGGCGAATACCGGCCCCGCCAGCGGTCCCCTGCCGGACTCATCCACACCGCAAACCCAGTTGAATTCCCGTGCCGTCACTTCTCGCGGCTTCCCTTTCTCAATGCCCGCCGCTGGCCAGCCCAAATATTTTCGGCACCATTATCCTAAATCCGGTAGTTGGACGGGGGGAAGTGTACTGCTTTTGGCGTGCAGGGCAAGGCGCAACGACGCGGAATACGACCGCGCAGGGCGGAGCAGTGCCTTCCGCAGGAAGGTGCGACCCCGAAGCGGGATGCGGGCGCCCCCTTGCGTGTGGAGCGCGATCGCGGCATCCCCTGCGCTGCCCGATCCCCGCTTCGCGGGGCCCCTCGGGCGACGCTTCGGGGCGCCGTTCCATTCCAAGAAGTTGCAACGCAGCCATGTGCCCCAAAAACTGTGCAATTCTTCCCGTAGCGACCTCACCCGGAAGGTGAGCGTCAAATAATCTGAGATATTGTTATTGATCATGACACTGATATGTTAAATGAGCGGTCAGCTACCGGATTTAGGATTATTCCTTGCGGCGCATTGTGCACATCAGCTCAGCCACGGCAACAGTCCGGCCTTCCACTTCCGCTTGGGCAGAATATTTCCAGATTCCAATCCTCTCCCGCAAAATCGTGGCCTTGAGTATCAGCTGGTCCCCCGGCACTACCGGCCTTTTGAAGCGGGCGCCATCTATGCCCACAAAATAGTAAACCGAATTCTCGTCGGCTTCCAGATTCGCCGTCTTGAGCGTCAGGATAGCCGCCGCTTGTGCCAGTGCTTCGATTATGAGAACGCCCGGCATCACTGGATAGTGGGGAAAATGACCACCGAAGAACGGCTCGTTAATGGTCACGTTCTTGAGTGCGGTGATGCTCTTTCCCGGATCGCAGGTTAAAACGCGATCAACAAGTAAAAAAGGATAGCGATGAGGGAGGTACTTTAAGATTTCCTGAATATCCATGATGCGTAATATTTCCTGGGTCCGTAATAATGACAGTTTGGATAAGCAATGCCGGTCCCACGTATTTCGGCCGTGGAATTGGCAGGGCCCCTGCTTTTTACTTTTTACTTGTCAGCCAGCGCCTTGATCACCTTCTCGGTGATGTCGACACGTGGACTGCGGTAAACGAGATCGCGCAAGGGCAATATCAAGTCGTACTTTTCTGCCTCCGCGATTATTTGAATGGCTTTACTGGCGGTTAACTGAAGCGTGGCGACTTCATCGTTCTGGCGCAGGCTCAGGTCTTCGCGCATTTGCCGTTGAGCGCGCTGAAGTTCGCGGTTAAGGGTGGCAAGTTCGCGCTCCTTGCTGCGCCGGTCCGCTTCTGGCATCGTTTTTCCCTCATTTTCAAGAAGGTCCTGCAGCGCCTTGGCCTGTAAAGCCAGCTTCTTGATTTCATGGTCGCGTGGCAAGAATTCCTTTTCTATTTTTTTCAGCGCCCTTACCGCAGGCGCTGATTCGGCTAGAATTCTCTCGGTATCGACAACACCTATCTTGATCTCATCCGCAAGGGCGCCCGCCGATCCCCAGGCAGATGCAAGGATCATGCATGCTGCCGCCGTTAAAGTTCTTAGCCTTAGAACCTTTTGTTTCAATTTTATCTCCGGATTGTTCATTTAATTTAGAACTGCTGCCCAAATTGAAACTGAAACCGCTGCAAACTGTCGCCCGGTTTATCATTCAAAGGTTGTGCGGCACTGACTTTAAGTGGTCCCATCGGTGAAATCCACATTACCGCGACTCCCGCCGAATAACGCAAGCCTTCCTGCTGCGGCCTTTCTCCATCAGGACCCCAGACCGAGCCGCCGTCAAGAAATACGCTCAGGCGCACTGTTCGATCGTTTTTCATGCCGGGCATCGGGAACAGTACCTCCACGCTGCCTACACCGCGCTTATTGCCCCCGAGCGCTCTATTGGACGCGTCACGTGGACCCAACGAACTGATGTTATAGCCTCGAACCGAGGTATTGCCACCGGCAAAAAAATTCTTGAAGAAGGGAAGATCCTTTCCATTGTACCCGTCGCCGTATCCGAACTCGCCCTTCAACATAAGAGTAAAGATTTTCGTAATAGGATAATACCAACTAAGGTCATAACTCACTTTATAATAGGTCAAATCGCCTCCCGGCAGACCTGCTTCAGCAAATACCCGCTGTGTGGTGCCTTCGGTCGTCCAGATGGCGCTATTGCGGCCATCGCGCCGCCAGCTGAGCGTTAGAGGTATATTGATGGTGCTCCGCCCGAATTTTTCCACAAAATTGATGTTGCGCTGGGGACTGTTGGCGCCTAGATCGATTACAGTATTTTCGATCCCCAGTCCACCTATAACCCTGTCGTTTTCGTTGACCGGCATGCCAAAGCGTACACCGGCGCCGGTGGTGTCGGTATTGAAGTTCATCACGGATGACAGCGAACTCGTATTCAGGACTCGCTTATAAAGATCGAACCCGGCGTTAATGCCGTCGCGGGTGAAATAAGGATCGGTATAAGATAACGAGTAGGTCTTGTTTACACGACCGGTATTGATCATGAGATTGACAAGTTTACCTGTACCGAAAATGTTGTCCTGGGCAATGGAACCGCTCAGTATCAGTCCCTCCATATTGGAATAACCCGCTCCAAACATTACCGCGCCTGTGGGCTTTTCCTTAACCTCGACGTTCACGTCAATCTGATCGGTGGCGCCTGAAACCGCCGGGGTTTCAAGGCTGACGGAATTGAAATAATTCAGGCGGTCTATACGAGTCTTGGACTGATTAATCTTGCTGGTCGAATACCATCCGCCTTCGAATTGGCGCATTTCCCGACGTATTACTTCATCCCGCGTACGGTTATTGCCCGTTATGTTGATACGCCTTACGTACACCCTCCGCCCAGGATCTATAAAAAAAGTAAACGCTACCTGTTGCTTTTCCTTATCCAGTTGAGGCGACGCGTTGATATTTGCAAATGCATAACCATCATCGCCAAGCCGATCGGTAATGAGCTTGATGGATTCAGTCAGCTGCTCACGTGAAAAAACAGCACCTTCTTCAATTTTTATAAGCTTGCGCAATTCTTCTTCCGGTACCAGCAGTTCGCCAGCCAGTTTTATCTCGGACACCTTATATTGCGGACCCTCAGCGATATTTACCGTAATATAAATGTCCTGCATGTCGGCAGTGATCGATACTTGGGTGGATTCAACGCTGAACTCAAGATAGCCGCGATTGAGATAGTAGGATCGTAATGACTCAAGATCAGCGGAAAGCTTCTGTTTCGAATACTGATCCTCCTTGGTGAACCATGTTAGCAGACCAGGCGTCCTCAATACGAACGCGCTCAGGAGCTCTTTTTCCTTGAAAGCCCTGTTCCCAACGATATTGATCTTGCGAATTTTGGCGGTCTTGCCTTCATCCACATGGAAATTGATTCCGATGCGGTTACGTTCAAGGGGCGTTGTGGTAGTGGTGATTTTTACCGCGTATTTGCCACGGCTGAGGTATTGCTGCTTGAGTTCGTGCTCGGCTCGTTCCAGCACCGAGCGATCGAATATCCGCGATTCCGCCAACCCGGCCTGTTTCAGGCCTTCCTTCAGTTTCTCCTTCTCGAATTCCTTCGCGCCAATAATGCTGATCTGTGCAATAGCGGGGCGCTCTTCAACCACCACTATCAAAATGCCGTTTTCAGATTCGAGTCGCACATCCTTGAAAAAGCCGGTGGCATAGAGCACTTTGATGGCTGCTGCGGCCTTTTCATCGTCAAGCGTGTCTCCCACCTTTACGGGAAGATAACTGAACACTGTCCCAGCCTCGGTTCGCTGTATGCCTTCCACCCGTATGTCTTTCACTACGAATGGCTCACGCGCCCATGAAACCGAAGCGCAGAAGGCAGAAACAAGCGCGACGAGATACCTGACTTTCATACTTTAACTGGGGATAAGCCGGCTGATATCGTTGTATATGGCAAAAGCCATCAGGACAAATAACAATACCATCCCGACCTGCTGACCCATTTCGATAGCTTTCGCAGAAACAGGACTGCCTTTGACGATTTCGATCACATAATACATTAAATGCCCCCCGTCCAGTATGGGAATAGGTAACAGGTTCAGCACACCCAGACTGATGCTGATGAGGGCGACAAAGCCCAGGTAGGATGACAGGCCCATCTGCGCCGATTTGCCTGCGTAGTCGGCAATTGTGATGGGACCGCTCACGTTCTTCCAGGACACTTCACCCGCAACCATTTTCCACATCATATGCAAAGTAAATATCGATGTTTCCCAGGTTTTGCTTATGGCCTTAGCCATGGCTGTGCCCGCCGGATAGCTGACTTCTATGAGCAGCTTCTTCAACTCGTCATGATCGATTTGGGGTCCAATACCAATTTTGCCGATTTTCTCCCCGCTGTCGGTGGTTGTATCGGGAATGACTTCCATGCTCAGCGTTGTTTCATTACGACGGATATCCAGCATGAGCGGAATTCCCGGACCGGCCCGTATCTTTTGCACCAGATCTTCCCAAAGCGTAATCCGCTTACCGTCTACCGCCAGAATCTCATCGCCCGCCTGCAAGCCGGCACGGCTACCTGCGCTATCCGGCGTGACCTGTGAAATAATGGGTTTCACTGCGGGTTGATAGCTGCTCAAGCCGACCTTCTTCAGAAAATCGCCGTCCAGGTCATCGGCATCAATGCCGCTGAAATCTATTCTCCGCAAGACAAGTTGTCCGTGTGCATCAAGCGTCTCCACGGCCACGGCAGGTGACCTTTCAACCGCATTCGACAACAACAGCCAGCGAGCGTCCTGCCAGGTAATGACGGGTTCTGCTTCGATTTTTACGATAGTGTCCCCCTTCTCAAAGCCTGCAACCGCTGCTGGTGTTGCAGGTGCGACGGGCCCCAGGACGGGTTTCATAGCGCTGACGCCGAGCACGAACAGGAACCAGTAAAGCACGATTGCCAGAAGAAAATTGGCAATAGGTCCTGCCGCGACAACCGCAAGCCGATGTGCCACAGACTTGCGGTTGAAGGCTCGCGTCAGTTCCTCGGGCGGAACGGCACCCTCGCTTTCATCAAGCATCTTCACGTAACCGCCGAGAGGAAAAGCCGCTACTACCCACTCGGTTTGGTCTTTTCCCCAGCGCTTCCGTAATAAAGGCTGACCGAAGCCGATCGAAAAACGCAGCACCTTTATTCCACACCAGCGCGCTACCAGAAAGTGGCCAAATTCATGAAATACGATCAGTAGCCCTAAGGCAACAACGAAAGCAACAATGGTAAAAATGAATGTCATGCGGTATGCCGGCTGCTAACGCGGCCCAGGGGAGCTTCAAATATCCGGAAGAAATGGCTTGCTGTCTTCCGCAAAGCGGGATGGCAGCGTGATCGGTGAGAAATGATCAGGTTGGCGTCAGGCACAACGGGAGAAAAGACGGTACTTTATGCCAGGCACGTCAGCCACTCATGTGCAGCTTCACGCGCTATGCTATCCGCATCAAGCACGTCATCAAGGGTGGCGATATCCTGGTGGCCGATGGTCTGCATCACGTCTTCAATCATGGCCGGGATCGCGGTAAAAGGCATTTTACATGTCAGAAAAGACTCTACCGCTACTTCGTTGGCTGCGTTAAGTATCGCTGGTGCGCTTCCGCCGGTAGCCAGCGCCTGGTATGCAAGCCTCAAGCAGGGGAAGCGTTTAAAATCCGGGGCCTCGAAATCCAGTCGGCCGACTTTGAACATATCCAGAGGTGTCACACCCGTTTCAATCCGGTCCGGAAAACCCAGGGCATGTGCAATCGGCGTACGCATGTCCGGATTACCAAGCTGTGCCAATACCGAACCATCCACGTATTCAACCATGGAATGAATGATGCTTTGCGGATGAATCACTACCTGGATTTGGTCCGGGGAAGCCTCAAACAGCCAATGCGCCTCAATGACTTCCAGCCCCTTGTTCATCATGGTAGCGGAGTCGACTGAAATCTTCCGCCCCATTACCCAGTTGGGATGAGCGCATGCCTGCCCCGGCGTTACCTGCTCCAGCGAGCTCAGCGGAGATTGCCGAAACGGCCCCCCGGATGCCGTCAGTAAAATGCGGCGTACCCCGATTGCACCTAAATCACCATTGAAATGCTGCGGTAGCGATTGAAAAATCGCATTATGTTCGCTATCAATCGGCAGTAGAGTAGCGTTATTTTCTTTGACCACATCCATAAAAATCCGCCCCGCCATGACCATGGTTTCCTTGTTGGCGAGCAGCACCTGCTTGCCTGCACGGGCGGCGGCAAACGTGGGACGTATGCCCGCCGCACCCACGATCGCGGCCATCACGGTATCGACTTCTGCTAGCGACGCCACTTTTTCCAGAGACTCGACACCGCAGAGCACTTCGGTAGCAAGCCCTGCCGCACGCGCTTCGGTCTGCAACCATTCAGCGCTCGCTTCCTCAAGCAGGACTGCATAACGGGGCTGAAAGCGACGACATTGCTCCAGCATTTTTTTGGCGCTCTTGTTGGCAGCAAGGGCAACGATACGAAACCGGTCAGGATGGCGTGAAACCACGTCAAGCGTACTTACGCCGATGCTACCGGTAGAACCAAGAATAGTGAGGTGACGAACTGCTATCATAATTCGGACTGTAACAATAGAAGTGACAAAACGGCCAGGGGCAGGGTTGAAGTCAGGGCATCAATACGGTCAAGTATACCACCGTGGCCGGGCAAAATATTTCCGCTATCCTTGAGTCCGGCATGACGTTTCATCATGGATTCGAACAAATCTCCGATGATTCCCATGGCGGCTAGTAAAAGTAGCAGCGGTATCAGTAACCTGGCTGGAACTTCGTCTCCCCCCGCATAACTCCATATCAGCGCATAAATAAACACCGCGGCCAGCGCTCCCGCCACGCCTTCCCAAGTCTTTCCCGGGCTGATAGCGGGCGCAAGCTTATGCTTTCCCCAGGCACGTCCGGAAAAATACGCCGCGGTATCGGATATCCAGACGGTGGACATGAACCCCAGCAGGAGAAGCGGATCGATGGACCGTAACTGGTACAGGGCAAAACACGTCGGCAGTAGCAGCAACCAACCCGTCAATGCCAGCAAGGCCGTATTTCCGATCGGACGTTTTGATCTCAGCAAAAACGGAACGCCCAGCGTCCAGAACACCAGTGATGCGACGTAAATCCATAGAAATGACGTGGTATACGGATCAGCTAAAACGGCGCCGCTAAGCAGGAATAGCAATTCACCCGTCAGCAACACCGTAAATAAAAGATAACCGATGGAATGCTTGAGGGAAAACTTTGCGAGCCGGGTCCATTCCAATGAGCCTGCGGCAGTCAAGATAAGCAGCAATGCCATCCAGAAAATAGGCGACAGGTAAAATAATGCCGCAAGGAAAAGGCATAATATAATGACGGCGGTGAAAATCCGAGCCCTAAGCATGACTGGGAAGGTAAAGAAGAAACGGCACGGATGGAAAGGTGTAGAAGTTATGCCGTTTTTTTGACGACAGCTTCTCTTCCTCCATGACCGGGTGGCGTCGTTTGAAGTTGTTCGCTGGTGCGCCCAAACCGGCGTTCACGCTGTTGATAAGACTGGATCGCGAGGTCCAGCGCACGCGCATCAAAATCCGGCCACAACGTATCGGTGAAATAAAGCTCGGTATAAGCTAATTGCCATAACAGAAAATTGCTGATGCGTTTTTCGCCGCCGGTACGGATAAATAGATCCGGTTCGGGAGCATAGTTCAAAGCAAAATGCTTCATCAAATCATTTTCGTCAAAAGAAGCAGCCAATTGCGGGTGTTGCTCCAGCATTTTCCGAACAGCCTGCATCATATCCCAGCGCCCGCCGTAATTGGCCGCAATGGTAAGTGTAAATCGATTGTTCCCTGCTGTAAGCGCCTCCCCATTGCGAACAAATTCGACTATTTTTTGATCAAATTTGGACAAATCGCCGATCACTTTGAAGCAAATGCCGTTCTCGTGCAGTTTGGTAACCTCCTGCTCGAGCACGCTGATGAAAAGCTGCATCAGGAATGCGACCTCGTCCGTCGGCCTGCGCCAATTTTCGCTACTGAAAGCGAATAAGGTGAGATATTCCACCCCGCGCTCTATACAAGCCTTGATCGCTGTGCGAACTGTTTCCACCCCGCGTTTATGCCCAGCCATCCGCGGCATGAAGCGATTTTTCGCCCAACGGCCATTGCCGTCCATGATGATGGCGATATGTCGCGGAATCAGGCCGGTTTCAGGTATTTCCCGAGTTGAACTGGTGGTAACGGGCATGGGGATACGGTTGAGTCAAGGACATTTAAAATCCGGTAATGCGTAGCACCGTTCGCAAAAGCGGACGCTTACCTCCGCAATACCTTGTGCAGGCTGCTTAACCTCAGATCGCCATCAGTTCGGCTTCCTTGATCTGCAGAAGTTTGTCTATTTCCGCGATATAACGGTCGGTGATTTTCTGAATCTCATCCTGTCCGCGGCGTTCATCATCCTCAGCTATTTCTTTTTCCTTCAGCAGATCCTTCAGGTGCGTATTTGCGTCACGGCGGATATTTCGCACCGCCACCCGCGCGGTTTCACCCTCATGCTTAACCACTTTGGTGAGATCACGACGACGTTCTTCAGTGAGCGCGGGCATGGGTACGCGGATCAACTCGCCTACAGTGACAGGATTTAGCCCCAGATCGGAGCTTCGAATCGCTTTTTCAATCGCACCCAGCATTTTCTTTTCCCATGGCGCGACGGTGATGGTGCGCGCATCCGCCAGGTTGACGTTCGCGACCTGATTGATGAGCGTCGGTGCGCCATAATAGTCGACCGTAACATGATCCAGCAGACCCGTGTGAGCCCGCCCGGTCCGTATCTTGCCCAGGTCCAGTTTCAGCGCATCCAGACTCTTCTGCATTTTTTGTTCAGCGGATTTTTTTATCTCGGCGATCATGATTGTCGTTTACGGAATAACGGAATTTTGCACTGATCGTTGACAGTCCCTATTTTACGGATGATTACAATGGTGTTAAGCAGTAAAAATGTAGACCATTTCAAGCCTGCACCAACGTTCCCTCATCTTCCCCCATCACCACCCGTTTCAGCGCACCCGGCTTGAATATGCTGAATACATTGAGTGGCAACTTCTGATCGCGGCATAAGGTCAATGCCGTCGCATCCATCACCTTGAGATTCTTGGCAATGGCCACATCAAACGATAGCTTTTGATAGCGGATGGCGTCGGCATTCGTCTTGGGATCAGTGGTATAAACGCCATCCACCTTGGTGCCCTTGAGTACAATATCGACGTTCATTTCCATCCCGCGTAGCGCGGCAGCAGTATCGGTCGTGAAAAAAGGATTGCCTGTACCGGCGGCAAAAATCACCACCTTCCCGGTCTCCAGATAACGTATGGCCTTCCCACGGATATAAGGCTCCACGACTTGATCAATTCGCAACGCGGACTGTACCCGACTTACTAAACCGCCGCGGCGCATGGCATCCTGCAGCGCCAGGGCATTCATGACCGTAGCCAGCATCCCCATGTAATCCGCGGTGGCGCGATCCATCCCATCTTCAGCGGACGTTATTCCTCGAAAGATATTGCCACCGCCAATTACCACGGCCACCTGGACGCCCAACTGAATTACGTCGGTGATCTCGGCTACGATTCGTTCAATTACCGCCCGATTGATGCCATAGCTATCATCGCCCATAAGAGCTTCACCGGAGAGCTTCAGCAGAATACGCTTGTAGGAGGCGATCGTCATGAATAATGAATAATTAATTTGGCTGATTTGACTGCGATGTGTTGTCTTCTTTGGCCTGGTTTACTTGCGCCATCACTTCGGCGGCAAAATCGCCAGTTTTCTTTTCGATACCCTCACCCACGATAAACAGGGTAAAGCCATTAACCTTCGCAGACTTTGCGGTAAGTAGTTTCTCCACGGTCTGATCGGGATTCTTGACGAATGGCTGGCCTAGAAGAGTAACTTCAGCAAGGTATTTGACAACACGCCCATCAACCATCTTTGTGACGATATCGGCAGGCTTACCGCTTTCCTCCGCCTGTGCCGTATAGATTTGCCTTTCGCGCGCCAGCAACTCGGGTGACACCTGCTCGCTTGACACGCATATCGGTTTGCTGGCCGCGATGTGCATCGCCAAATCCTTGCCTAGCGCCTGGTCACCCCCCGTATAATCAACCATTACGCCAATTTTTGCACCGTGCAAGTATGAAGCAAGATGCCCCTGCGTTACATGTCGCGCGAAACGGCGCAGGCTGATGTTTTCGCCTAATTTCATTATCAAGGCTTCCCGGAACTCATCCACGTTTTCCCCGCCCGGCAGCGCAGCGCTCGCCAATGCTTCGGTATCGGCTAAATTTTTCGTCGCTGCCAACTGCGCAAGATCGCGGACAAAACCGATAAAGTCTTCATTTCGGGCGACAAAATCGGTTTCGCAATTGACTTCCACCAAGGCGCCGCTCTTGCCATCTGGCGTAATATACGCCGCCACCATTCCTTCCGCCGCAACACGCGCGGCGGCCTTGCTCGCCTTGGCGCCACTCTTGATGCGTAGCAGATCCTCCGCCGCTTTAATGTCCCCGCCGGCTTCAGTCAACGCTTTCTTGCATTCCATCATGCCTAGACCGGTCATGTCGCGCAATTCCTTCACCCTTTTTGCGGTGATGTCCGCCATATTCACTCCAGATATAATTTGTTAAAGTAGCCGGGCGTTGATCATATCGCCAGCGTTGCCTGCGCAGAGGAAAACCCATCTGGCCAGCTAACAGCAGCCCCTGTTATTCCGCGGCTATTGCCTCATCCGCCTCTGCCAGCTCATTTTTAACGATCTCCTGCATGGCCTGATTGCGCCCTTCCAGAATCGCATCGGCGACACCACGTGCATAAAGGCGTATCGCCTGGCTGGAATCGTCATTACCAGGGATAACATAGTTCAACCCCTCAGGGCTGTGGTTGGTGTCCACCACGCCGACTATCGGTATGCCGAGCTTCTTGGCCTCGGTAATCGCTCCTTTCTGGTAACCGACATCGATCACAAACATGGCATCGGGCAAGCCTTTCATGTTCTTGATACCGCCTAGGCTGCGATCGAGCTTTTCCAGATCGCGCTGGATATCCAGCGCTTCTTTCTTGGAAAGCTTGTCGAGAGTGCCATCCTCAGCCATCGCCTCCATATCATGTAAACGCTTGACCGATAGCTTTATCGTCTTGAAGTTGGTGAGCATCCCGCCGAGCCAGCGCTGATCGACATAGGGAGCACCGCAGCGGAGGGCTTCCTCACGCACAATATCGCGCGCCTGGCGTTTGGTGCCGACAAACAGAATATTGCCCTTGTTGGCCGATAACTGGCGCACATAGTTCATCGCATCCTGGTACATCGTCAGGGTTTTTTCGAGATTGATGATGTGTATCTTGTTGCGATGGCCGAAAATGTACTGTGCCATCTTGGGATTCCAGAAACGGGTCTGATGCCCGAAATGGACACCCGCCTCGAGCATTTGTCGCATGGTTACTGACATGAATTTCTCCTGTGGGGTTGAGCCTCTATCCGCCATAGTCGCTCTCCTGAAGAGCACCCTATTTGAAACAGACGGATATGCGAATTTAAGCTGGCTTACGAAAAATTCATCCTGGAACTTGGGGACCAATTAACCGCAAAGCCAGATTAGCGCGAAATTATATCATTTTTGCCGGGATTCACTCAATTTGAACCCGCGAAATGCGATATATAACTCTGGCGTGCGTTACGTTTCGTGCGCGGAAGGGCCTATATGTTTAGGCCTCGGAAGAGAAATAGCAGGATTCCGTTGATAACGATTCGATTATCCTCAATCCAGCAGGACGGGGTGGAGTGAGCGGTCAACGGACGGATTTAGTAGTATGTGTGTCAACGTACATAGCCACGTCAACAATTGTGAGAAACTGATCACTCATGACGAGGCGCTCACAATCGAGTACTGCGTATATCTTCTGACTAACAATTGAAGGAGCCATTATGGAACAGAATACTTCGGATAAGATTGATGACGCAAAAGCCGCGGCAGAAAACATGGCGGACCGGGCCGGCACCGCAGCTCAGCGGGTCGGAAATGCGGCCAAATCCGCAGGTAAGCAGGTGGGTGACGTCGCGAGTGAAGAACTCGCCAATCTCAGAGCCGATCTTGACGACCTGATTTCGCGAATACCCAGCTTATCGGATGTTGACCTCGAGGAAGCCAAGGAAAAACTGATGGCAAAGGTTGCCTCCACGCGTGAAGCGGCGACGGACCTGGCCCACGATGCCCGCGAACAGTTCGACTATGGTGTTGAATGTTCCAAGGAGTGTATAAAGGAGCATCCCCTGCAATCGGTAGGTTACGCCGCCGGCATCGGCTTGCTGATCGGCTTGCTGATGACGCGCCGTTAATTGTCCATCCGGCTCCAGCACCCCAGTCGAGATAATCGCCATGTTTGAGTCCATCAAAAAAGCCAAACAACTCGGAACACTTGCGTTAGAGCGCGTCGACGACTATCTCGAGTTGGTGAAGTTATCAGCGGAGATTCAGGTTCAAAATTGGAAGAAGCAAGTGGTCAGCTATCTAATGGCAGCGCTTTTTTCTGCCTTGAGTCTGATCTTCCTGGGGTTGGCCGTCATCATTACCTGCTGGGACACCCCTTATCGCATACTCTCCGCATGGGGTGTTGCCGGCATTTATACTTTGATAGCTTTTCTGGTTTACGCCGCAGCACCAAAACCGACAGTTTCTGTTTCGGCCTTCGATGTCGTGCGTGATGAATTGCAGCAGGATATAAAGCTAATGAAGGATGTGGTATGAGCACCGCTCTCGAAGATGAACAAAAGGCGCTACTGGAGCGGATGGATGCCAGTCGTAGAAATTATCGATCCAGGTTTGTCCATGAGCATGAAGACGAACAAGTCCATGATACGCATGCGTTCCCGCGTAGCCATACGTTCAAATTCCTAACGCGACATCCGTATTACGTCTCCGGCGCGCTTGTTGCACTGTCGTTGGTTTCACGCGGACGACTGAACAAAGCGGTGAAAGGCGGCGTAGCGCTCACGGCAGGAATGCTGGGCAGCAGCGCAAGAACACTCATTATGCGTCAGGTCCTACCCTCGGTAATAAGTTCGCTACGCTCGCGTAACCACCGCGCATGATTCGGCAACGAAAAAATGCGTATGTGACTATGGCATGGCCGAAACAAGCTGCTTCTGCTTTTTTTGAGGAGAGTTATCATGGGTAAATATATTCTCGCCTGGATTCTGGGCGTACCCGCATTTGTTTTAATAATAGTTTACTTCTTGATGAACTGAGCGATGTTGATCTGCATTGCTGCTCTAGCTGGATTTCTTCTGCTCAGCGCCAGCTACTATCATAAAGGCGGTCCCGTGAGATATTTTTCAACATGCCAGGTCTTCAAACTGCAGTGGTTTGCAATACTGATTGCCAGCGCCGCAGGGCCGGCCTATGCAGAGGCGCCTCCCGAGGGAAACCGGAATACGCCAGAGGCAGTGGCGCCCCCGTGGGAATTATACGACACCGATGAGGATGGTTATATCAGCACTGAAGAAGCAGCGGCACAGAAGATGTCAGCTCGGACTTTTGAAGGTCTGGACATTGACCGGGATGGAAGGCTGAATCAGGATGAGTTCTCTAAGGCGCCTCGCATCAGGTTGAAGTGATATACCCCACTTAAACTTACCCGGACACCTGGTTGTGGGTCGTAGGCTGCGGCTTTCGCCTCCTCGTTCTGCTCTTCTGCTCTTCTGCTCGTTCTGCTCGTTCTGCTGAAAGTTATCTAGTTATCTTGCTTACACCGCCCTTCGACTTGCGAGCGATCGGTAAGCCGAGCCATTGCCATCAAAATACATTCATACTCGATCCGACTTGGCGGGGATTGTTTTAGTCCTTGGCGGTCAAAACCTGAACATATTGTAGTTAACGTGGATCAGGGCATTTCGGCTACAATTCGTGAATGTATGCAATTAAAGCAATAGTGACGCTAGATAATAGGGTAGGCGAGCCCGTCCTGGACGAGACAAGGGGAAATATTTTTCTGGTCGGAATGATGGGAGCGGGAAAAACGACGGTCGGCAGGCTTCTGGCGAATTTTCTGGAAAAAAAGTTTCACGACTCGGATCGGGAAATCCAGAAGCGAACTGGCGTTAGCATACCTCTTATTTTTGAAATTGAGGGAGAGGCTGGTTTCCGCAAGCGGGAAACCGAAATGCTCTCCGAACTGGTGAAAACCGGAAATATTGTGCTTGCCACAGGCGGCGGCGCAGTGTTAAGCGCGGAAAATCGCGAGATGCTGAAGCGTAGCGGCACCGTGATCTACTTGAGAGCCACAATTGATGATTTGTGGCGACGAACGCGACATGATAAGAATCGTCCATTGCTCCAGACTCAGGATCCTCGCACGAAACTGACCGAGCTTTATGCGCAACGGGACCCGCTTTACCGGGAGACAGCGCATATCATCGTTGAAAGCGGAAAACGGAGTGCACGCCATCTTGCGCAACTGCTGGCACAACAACTGGCCTGCTCCGATTTAAGAATGGATGAGATTTGAAAAGAAAAAGTGCTGCAGCAATAATATGCATCGATGTACGTTATTGCTACAGCCCGGCGTTCTATAAATTGGCGGACTGATGAGTAAAGAGGGGGACGGATAGCTCAGCTTACTCGTCCATTGGCGCCTCGTCTGGAAACAGAACATCGGTAAAACCAAATGTACGAAAATCAGTAATACGCATGGGGTAGAGAATGCCCTCCAAATGGTCGCACTCATGTTGTACGACACGGGCGTGGAACCCCTCGACACTCCGATCTATGAATTTACCATGCTGATCCAGGCCCTGATAGCGCACCTTGGTAAAGCGTGGAACCATGCCGCGCATGCCTGGAACACTGAGGCAGCCCTCCCAACCCTGTTCCATGGTTTTTGCCAGCGGTGTTAACTCCGGATTCACCAATACGGTATAGGGCACCTCCTCCGCATCGGGATAGCGCGGATTGCGCTTCACCCCGAAGATTACTACTTGTAGCCCGACTCCAATTTGAGGTGCAGCCAGTCCCGCGCCGTTGAGCGCTTCCATGGTGTCATGCATATCTCGAATCAGGGCCTCGAGCTCGGGGGTACCGAACGCCTCCACTTTGCGGGCCACTTCGAGCAATCCGGGATCGCCCATTCTCAAGACGGGTTTAATCGACATCGAGCTCCACCGCGTGCTCGAGAATATTCCTGACACCGACCATCGCTTTCTCCAGAACAGCATGAGCATCTTCCAGGCGAATTGCATGTACGCTCGTTTTACGTCCCGCGGCATGATTGGCCACTACCGCTATCGCCGCATAACAGAGGCCCAATTCTTTAGCGAGCGCCGCTTCGGGCATACCGGTCATACCTACCATATCTACCCCGTCCCGTTCCATGCGATTGATTTCGGCGGCGGTTTCCAGCCGGGGCCCTTGAGTTGCGCCATAGACGCCACCATCGATTACGTCCTCACCGGCACATCCCGCTGCCTCCAGCAAGCGTCCACGAGTCAATTTGCAATAGGGCTCGGTGAAATCGATGTGAACTACGGACTTGGCTGCGTTGTCGTGATAAGTATACTTGCGACCATGCGTATAATCGATAATCTGATCGGGAATTGCAACCACGCCGGGTGTTAAATCCGAGCGGATACCGCCTACCGAAGCAACAGCTATCACCCGGGTCAGATCCAGTGATTGCAGCGCCCAGAGGTTGGCACGATAATTTACCTCATGAGGCGGAATCGTATGCCCATAGCCATGGCGCGCCAGGAATACGACCTCGTTGCCATTAATCCTCCCGAAAGTCAGGGGGCTCGACGGTTCGCCGTAAGGTGTCGTCATGATGCGCCGATGCGATATTTCAAGACAGGCAAGCTGGGCCATGCCGGTGCCACCGATGATTGCAAGCATGTCTTAGAAATCCAGAAATATTGAAGAGTGCTCGGGCTTGACCGCTTCTAGAAAAAACATGGCTCGTCGGCGCTCACCCCGCAACTTTCGTTCTTTTCGTTCTTGTCGCGCGTTGGCGACGTTAGCGACTTTGCAGATTTCATATTTTCCGGTTTCTCCTACGCCTTCAAGGCGTAAATCGCGGGGAGATTCCGCCACGCGCCATAGATATCCATTCCGAAGCCAAACACAAAACGATCCGGCAGCAGGACACCCACAAAATCCGCGCTGATGGGCTTGGGCTTGCCTATGACTTTCTCAGCAAAAACGGCGCTGTAGAAGGCCGCTGCGCCCTGACCCATGACCCGTTCGCGGATCGCCGCAAGCGTAACCCCCTCATCAAGGACGTCATCCAGCACTAACACTACCCTGTCCCGCACGTTTTCGGGGGGTGATACCTTCCAATTGATTTTACCACCCCGAATTTCATTATCGTAGCGGCTGACGTGAAGATAATCGAAATTGAGCGGAAATTCCAGCAACGGTAGCAATTGACCGGTAAACACCACGGCCCCGCCCATTATGCTCAACACCAGCGGATACCGATGCGATAGTGCCCCAGTAATCTCGACTGCCATTTGTTTGACCGTCTGGGATACCACGTCAGCAGAAAATATCTGCTCCGCTGCACCCAAGATCTTCTTCGCTTCTTCACAAGAAAGCATCGGATCAGTATGGGTATCAGCTAAAATCGTAAAAAGAAAAAATCGTCAAACCAAAGGAATGTCGCGGCATCGGGCATCTAGATAATCGGAAAATTCCTGGCGCACTTCCGGATGCTCAAGCGCCAGCGCGATAGTAGCCTTGAGATAACCTATCTTGCTTCCACAATCGTAACGGGTACCCGAGAATTCATACGCCAACGCGCGCTCTTCCAATAATAGCGAGGCGATGCCGTCCGTGAGCTGAATTTCCCCGCCCGCGCCAGGATCGATTTTTTCCAGATGCTCAAAAATTTTGGGAGTCAAAATATAACGGCCCACTACGCCTAACGTTGAGGGTGCATCCTCTGGCTCGGGTTTTTCAACAATACCGGTGATAGGGTGCAGCCGGTTCATCCCTGGCCCGCATTTCACAATGCCGTAATTCACCGTATCTTCCGGCTCGACTTCTTGTACGGCTAATATCGAGCAACCGTTCTGTTCATATACACGGCACAACTGTTGCATGATCGGTTCGTCATCCGCCAGCAAGTCGTCCGCAAGCAGTACTGCGAATGGTTCATTACCCACTGCGGGGCGAGCACATAAGATTGCATGGCCTAACCCGAGCGCTTCCGATTGACGGATATAGATGCAGGAAACGTTTTTCGGCAGAATATTCCGCAGCACTTCCAGCGTTTCCGTTTTACCGCGTGCTTCCAGCTCTGCTTCCATCTCGTAAGCTTTATCGAAATGATCCTCTATAGCACGCTTATGACGCCCGGTTATAAAGATCATTTCTGTTATGCCCGCCGCCACGGCCTCTTCAACGGCGTACTGGATCAAAGGCTTATCCACGACGGGCATCATTTCCTTGGGGCTCGCCTTGGTAGCAGGGAGGAAACGGGTGCCCATCCCCGCCACGGGGAAAACCGCTTTAGTTATTTTGGCCATGAACGCACTCGCTTAGTGTTGGGATTTCGGAAAAATCAACTTGAATCAACCTTGCGAACCTCGCAATAATTGTAACAGTCCTGCCTCGTCAAGGACCGTTATTCCCAATTCAACGGCCTTGTCATACTTGCTGCCGGGGTCCGCGCCAGCCACTACATAATCGGTTTTTGCCGAAACGCTGCCTGTTACTTTTCCCCCAACGGCTTCTATTTTCTCCCTGGCGTCCTCCCGTGTCAGATTTGGCAGGCTCCCCGTCAGCACAAAAATCTTGCCGCCGGCTTTGCCCATATCCGAGGTGATATCGGAGCTCGCCTTTGCTTGTGCGCCTTCGTCTTCCTTCCATCGTATTCCGCTGGCGCGCAATTGTTCGATAACTTCGAGATTGTGCCTTTCTCCAAAAAAATCGGCAATGCTCTCAGCCACTACAGGTCCAATATTCGGCACCAGACGCAAACTTTCCGCATCCGCTGCAATCAGCCTATCCAGCCCACCGAAGTACCGGGCCAGATCCTTGGCAGTGGTCTCGCCCACATTACGGATACCCAACGAATAAATAAACCGGGCCAGCGTGGTATTTTTGCTTTTTTCGATGGCCTTTATGACATTGCTTGCGGATTTGTCCGCCATCCTCTCCAGCGCGGCAAGTCCGGTTATGCCCAGTTTATAAAGATCTGCCGGTGTTCTAATAATGGCGTTGTCTACCAGTTGCTCCACGAGCTTATCGCCCAGGCCGTTGATATCCATAGCGCGGCGTGAGGCAAAATGCAAAATCGACTGTTTTCGTTGTGCCGGACAGAACAGCCCGCCCGTGCAACGTGTTAGCGCCTCGCCAAGCAGGCGCACCGCTTTCGAGCCACATACCGGGCAGTGATCGGGCATGACGAATGGCCTTGCATGCGGCGGTCGGCTCTCCTTCTGTACTGCCACTACCTCGGGAATCACATCGCCCGCCCGCCGCACTGTTACTTTGTCACCGATCATGACATCTTTACGCCTGATTTCATCTTCGTTGTGCAGCGTTGCATTAGTAACGGTGGCGCCCCCCACAAACACCGGCTTCAATCGCGCAACCGGCGTCATAGCACCGGTTCTACCTACTTGTACGTTGATTCCCAGCAATTCCGTTATCGCTTCCTGCGCTGGAAATTTATGAGCGAGGGCAAATCGGGGGGCGCGTGACACAAACCCAAGCTTCTCCTGCTGCGCAAGATCGTTGACCTTATATACCGTGCCATCGATATCGTAGGGCAGATGTTCACGCTTTATGCATATTCCCCGGTGATATTCCAGCAATGCCGCTACACCGGTTACGGTACTGCGTTCTTGCGCGACCGGAAAACGCAGCGACGCAAGGTAGTCCGTTATATGATGATGTTTATCCCGAGGCACGCTTCCGCCTTCACAAGCGCCGACGCCATAGGCGAAGAACTTCAGTCCACGGTTTGCCGTAATGGCGGGGTCGAGTTGGCGTAGCGCACCTGCCGCGGCATTGCGAGGATTGATGAACTCCCTTTCATTTTTTGCACGCTGTTGCCGATTAAGTTTCTCGAAATCAGCCTTCAACATCAGTACCTCCCCGCGCACCTCAAGAAAGGAAGGAGTTTCTTCGCCACAAGCGCCGGTTTTAAGCGTCAAGGGAATAGATTGGACCGTGCGTAAATTCAGGGTAACATCTTCGCCAACGTAGCCATCGCCGCGGGTGGCGCCGGTCCTGAATATACCATTTTCATAACACAGGCTTACCGCCAAACCGTCGAATTTAGGTTCCACCGCATATTCCACCATGCTCACGCCTAAGGTCTGGCGCACGCGCCGGTCAAATGCCTCCACCTCCGCCGGTTCAAATGCATTGCCAAGGGAGAGCATCGGGATGCGATGGACAATCTGGGGAAATTCAGTGAGCGCGGCAGCACCTATGCGCTGAGTAGGGGAATCAGGTGTAATGAGTTGCGGATGGCGCTGCTCAAGTTCCTGTAATTCACGGAACAGCTTGTCGTACTCCGCGTCCGGAATTGTCGGGGTATCCCGTGCGTAGTAGTTGTAATTATGCAGTTCGATAGTGCCGCGCAGTTCCTGTATACGGCGCGCTACTTGAGAGACTTCATCCGAATGTCCACTCACGTAAATAGCCTCAGCGCAGTTTCGCCACCCGCAGGGATATTGCGCGACAGCATGGTGGACTGTATCGCAATTAATTGCTGTTTGATTTTGCGGATGCCGCTGTCACTCAAGGGTATGCGATTATCATCTACCATGATTCCCCCCAGATTGTCCGTGAAGATACCGGCAAGATGCATCATTTGCCCAAAAACGGCTGCGCCGTTTGCTACGCCCGGTATATCAAGAAGAAATGTAATACCACGCGTCGTAAGCGTGCGTACGCTACCCGGGAGAAAAGGGGAAGGCTCATAGTTTCCGAGGGAAAATAAGATCGCATTGTTTTCGTCACGATAATGAAACAGACCTTCGGCTCCCAGTTTGAACCCCGACGTTTCTGCCAGGACGCGAATTTTGGCGCCGGTAAACACACTGTTATCCTTGCTGATAATGTTGATGCCCACCATGACGTCCACTTGGGTGCAGAATTCATCAAGCAATATCGCGCGCGCATACGCCTTATGTATGTTGGGGCAATTTACCGCTGCTGCCACATGCGTGGCGAAGTTTTCCGCCATGTCACGAAATTCGGACAAACTTACTTCGCTTATCGGACCGGCTCGATCGGCGAGTTGCAGGCAACCGCGCAAATGTGTATAGCCACCCTTGCCGTTGGCCTCCGTGGTGATTTCTTCCCAAAATGCTTCTGAACTCCTCTGCCCCAGCCATCGCACCGGCTTGCTGAAATCGAATCTCCGCTGTAACACCTCTGCCATGCTCGAATTCATGATCGGTTTTTCGCTGCGGATTTCAATAATATAATCCACACTCTCCTGGGAATTGTCCTCCTCAAGCGGCGCTGACTCCCGCTCAACCGCTGTTATAGCCCTGGCCGAACCGATGAGCGGCTCCAGCTTGGGCTTGGCAATTTCCGCAGCTTCTGCTGGTTCTTCGCACGGTTCTTCGATTGGTTTTTCGGTAGGTTTTTCGGTAGGTTCTTCGGTTGGTTCTTCGGTTGGTCCTTCGGTTGGTCCTTCGGTTGGTCCTTCGGTAGTTTCTTCGGCTGGTTTTTCGGTGGATTCCCCGTCTGGCTCCATCCGGGGCTCTTGCGAGAACCCCTTGTCGAGTTGCGGTTCAATCCTTTCATTTTGTTCACTGGACATGGCTTCTCTCAGCAGCACATCCTCATGCTTTGGCCCGAATGCTTCTTCCGCACCCCGCCGATAGCGGCGTTGCTGCATCCAGTTAAAAAAAACAACACCCATAACCACAATGAGTCCTATGGCTATCAAGCTGATTTGCAATTCGCTCATGTTCATCATATGTTCAAGTCACCGTGGAAGCGCCGCTCAGTCTTACAGCCTCTTCGATTTCTACCGCAACCACCCGTGAAACGCCTTTTTCCTGCATAGTGACGCCAATTAATTGCTGCGCGATTCCCATAGTGATCTTATTGTGACTGATAAACACGAACTGGGTCCGAAGCGACATTTTCCGCACCAGATTGCAGAACCGCTCGGTGTTGCTATCATCCAGAGGGGCATCCACTTCATCCAACAGGCAAAACGGCGCAGGATTGAGTTGAAACAGCGAGAACACAAACGCCAGCGCAGTGAGCGCTTTTTCACCGCCGGACAAAAGGTTGATAGAACTGTTCTTCTTACCCGGCGGTTGGGCGAAAATTTGTATGCCTGCATCGAGAATTTCCTCACCCCTCAATATCAGCTTCGCTTGCCCGCCACCGAACATGGTGGGAAACATCTCTTCCAGATGCCCGTTGACCTTTTCGATAGTCTCCAGCAGTCGTTCGCGGGTTTCACGATCTATCTGCCGGATTGCATTTTTAAGGGTCTCGGATGCCTCCTCCAGATCCTGCGATTGTGAATCCAGATAAGTTTTACGCGTCTGGCAAGATTCCAGCTCATCGAGCGCACCCGGATTGACTGCTCCCAACGCAGCAATTTCTCCATTCATCCGGTTTATCTCAGCCTGCAATGCGAAAGGTCTTGTTTTTCCGAGAGAGTGGACCAGTTCCTGCTCCGAACCACCTGATTCCCTTAATTGCTCACTAAACTGATCCTCGGCAATTCGCGCCTCTTGTTCCTTGAGGCGCGCCTGGTTGATGCCCTCCCGCAGCGGGTGCAACTTTTGCTCGGCAGTCATGCGCTCCTGCTCTATTTCTCGCAATTCGCTGGCCGCATCTTCAAGGGCGTTGCGCGCAACCGCCAATCTCTCCTCACGCTGTTCACGCGACGCCAGCCGTTCCTGAAGCAGGCTGCTCAATTGCGTTTCATCAAAATCACTTTGTCCGGCTTGCAATTTTTCCAGATGAGCCTCGAGCTCAACAGCATTTTCGCCAATATATCGAATGGAATTCTCCACTTCGGAGATTTTATTCAAGCAGGTTTTTTCGTGAAATGCAGCCTCCTGCATTTCCTTCTCGGCAATCCGCACGCGCAGACGCTGTGCATCCAAAAACTGTTCCGCTGCTTCCCGCGCTTGTTTTTCCTTTTTTACCTGCTGTTGCAGCGCTTCGACCTGGACCTGATACTGCATCAATTTTTCTTCGGCCTCCTGCTTCCGGGAGGACTCTGCCGTTGCCTGCTGCCCTATTTCAGCCAGTTCGCTGTCAATCTGCTTGTGCCGCTGGCTAGTGCGGTCAGCGAGTTGCGTGAGCTTCAATGCTTGCATTTGTACGTCGTGATGCAGTTGCTGTAGGCCCCCAATATCATCACGAAGACAAGATACAGATGATTCGAGCTCATGGCAGGCTTCCACCGCCATATCCAGCTCGGCTTTCTCCCCCGCCAGGCTTACTCTCAGCGCACCCGCTTCGACTTCAATCTGGGTTATCTCGCGTTGCCGCGCCAGCACGCCATGCAACTGGGAATCGGGAGCATAATAGGAAAGACTGTGACATGTAATGATATGGCCCTCGCGGGTCACCAGCATTTCGCGGGAAGATAGGCTTGTTCGTGCCGAGAGACCCGCCCGCACATCCTCGGCCACAAATATTCCGTCCAGCCATTCGTCCAGCACAGGTCTTGTTTCTGCATGATCGCAAGTCAGATACGACTGCAGCAGTATCCAGCTCTCCCTTCCTCTCAAGTTCTTCTGTTGTTCGCCCGGTATTCCTTGTAATGCCTGGGCCGCTAACTCGAACACCGCCCATTTCCCTGGAGGAGGATCTTCCGCCCACTCGCGCGTCAGCTCCAATTGGCCAAGCGACACACTGTTCAGGCGCTCGCGCAGCACCGCTTCAAGCGCATCTTCCCACCCCTTCTCAATCTGGATGTGTTGCCACAAACGCGGCAGTGCATCAAGCTGATGCCTTGCGATCCATGCGCTCAGTCCCTCGCTGCCTTCGAGGCGTTTCTGCAGGCGCTGCAAAGCGCCAAGCCGCGCTTCGATCCGGACAATCTGCTGTTCCAGCATTTGCACTTTGTGCGAAAACTCGCGTTTCACTTCCTCGGCATTCAGCAGGAGGCGTTCGGTTTGCACGAGCGTTTCCTGTTTACTTTTCAGATCAGCAGCGCTGGCCTCTATTTGCCGAGTCAAGCGGGACAGCGCTTCGATTTCCGGTTGCGGCAAGGAATCTCGTTCAGCCGTTAGCCGTGCCCGTCGCAGCTCAAGCTGCTGGAAGTTTTTTGCCACGTGGACCCGGTTACTTTCCTCCAACTGACCAGCCTGCTCAACCAGCAACAGCTCACGCTGTATTTCGGTTAATTTCTCCTGGCATAACCGAAAAGCGGAGTCGGCTACCGGCAATTTTTCGCTCTCTGCCGCGACTTCCTGTTTGCCGGCTTCGCGCGCCAGGCGAGCCCGTTCAAATTCTTCGCGCCAACGGTTCAAACTTTCTGCTGCGTCCTCCGCTTGTTTTTTTTGGCTCTCAAGCTGGTTCTTCACTGCCTTGATTTGTTGCTCCATGCGATGATAGTTTTCACGCACGTGTCGAATTTGCTGTTCAATATGCGCTACTGCCGCATTGGCTGCATAAAGCTCGCCCTGAAACTCATGCAAGAGATCGCCCATGGCGTAATGATGAGCGCGCTTCTCTTCCAGGCGTTTTTCTGCGTCGCGCAGGTTCGCGCTTTCCATTTCCAGCGAGGTCTGCAGCGATCGGAGTTCTTTTTCCGCAAGGGTACGTTGCGTGGCGGCTTCCTGTTTGCGGGCGTACCATAAAAGGTTTTGCGTTTTATGCAATTGGTCTTTCACGTCATTGAAGCGTCGGGCCACCTCGGCCTGTCGTTCCAGGCGTATTAACTGCTTTCCCAGTTCCTGGCAAATATCGCCTATCCGCAGAAGGTTGTCGCGTGTATCGGAGAGACGCGATTCAGTTTCCCGGCGCCGCTCACGATATCTGGAGATGCCTGCTGCTTCCTCCAGAAGTACGCGCAACTCCTCCGGCTTTGCCTCGATAATGCGAGAGATCATTCCCTGCTCGATAATGGCATAACCACGCCCGCCTACCCCGGTGCCAAGAAAGATATCCGCCACATCCCGCCGGCGGACATGGATATTATTGATGTGATAGGTTGACTCACCGTCGCGACGCAATATCCGTTTGATGGAAATCTCCGCATAGCTCGACCATTGACCTGCCGCCTTGCCAAGATTGTTATCAAACATCAGCTCCACGCTTGCTCTTCCCACTGGTTTGCGATTCGCGGAACCGTTAAAAATCACGTCCTGCATGGACTCGCCGCGCAACGCAGACGCCCGCGATTCGCCCAGGACCCAGCGCACGGCGTCGATCACATTGGATTTTCCGCAGCCATTAGGACCCACAACGCCGACCAGATCCCCTGGAAGGGGAATCTCGGTAGGGTCGACAAAGGATTTGAACCCGGCTAGTTTGATGCGGGAGAGACGCAATTTGTCGTTCGCAACCAGTTATAATTGAGCGGCTCGAAAAGATAGCCTTGAAAAGAAGCCCTAAAGTTATTCTGAGCTATTGTGCAACGACCGTACCTCAGGGCAGACAATTCTAACCGATTTGAAAGAGATAAGAGAATGCCCAGCAACCCCACGACCAACTTGGAAGTTTTCCCGAACCCCGCGCCGGCGCGGGATTATCATATCCATATGGAGATTCCGGAGTTTACCTGCCTTTGTCCAAAAACCGGACAACCGGATTTTGCCACCTTGATTCTGGATTACATTCCGAACGTAAACTGCGTTGAGCTTAAAAGCCTCAAGCTCTACATCTGGTCTTATCGGAACGAGAAAACGTTTCATGAGGCTGTAACCAACCGTATTGCCGATGACCTCGTTGCTGTCCTGGAGCCAAGGTATTTACGCCTCACTGCCAAATTTTACGTGCGCGGCGGTATTTTTACCAATGTCATCGCGGAACATCGGAGGCCGGGCTGGCAACCGCTGCCGGCAGTAGAGCTGGCGGCATTCGGGGCTCAGCCTGCAACACGAGGATAATTTCTTTTTTGCGGGTAGCAGTCATGCATGGGGTCAGGCTCCGCCGTTATTGCCCACTTGTTGCTTTTTGATAGGTTGCTTTTGGCGATTTGCTGCCCCGAGATAATCTTTGTGCAGCTTGATTAAATTTTAGAAAGAGGCCTTACCCGACGAATTTTTTCCAATAAACCTCCACAAACCAATAAAACCTCGACAAAAGGTTAATAATAATAAGCATGGAAGTCCAACGGCTCACTTCAGTTTTGATTATCAGCCTCACGCTGACAACCGCAAGTTTCGCAGCAAACGCAGATGAGCATACCGATCAGCCAATTGCTGAGTTTGCGCAGGACGATACGCACGACACATCCGCCATTCTTCCTATCGCGGAAAGCGATCCTGTCATTCCCCCCGCCGAAACGAGCCTCCCTGCCGGCAAGATAGCACCTCCTCTCCCCGTTGATCTATGGCAACGCATTCGTAATGGCTTCGCCATGGCTAAATTGGATAGTGAAAAGGTGCGCAGCAACGAGGATTTTTACGTTGATCGTCCCGAATATATCAAGCGCATCGTCGAACGCGGTAAACGCTACCTCTTTCATATCGTTGAAGAGGTGGAGCGCCGCGGCATGCCTGCCGAGATCGCCCTGCTGCCTATCATCGAAAGTGCTTTCAATCCAAAGGCATATTCCAATCGAAGTGCCGCCGGCATCTGGCAGTTCATCCCATCCACAGGTAAGAATTATGGCTTGAAGCAGAATTGGTGGTATGACGAACGCAGGGACATAGTCGCCGCCACCGGCGCCGCACTTGATTATTTACAAAACCTTCATCGCATGTTTGGTGACTGGGAACTGGTGCTGGCTTCATATAATTGGGGTGAAGGTGCAGTGGGACGCTCGCTCATGAAAAACCGTAACAGCGGGCTTCCGGAGGATTTCCGTAATATCGCGCTGCCACCTGAAACCCGAAACTATGTTCCCAGGCTGATCGCAATCAGAAATATTATCTTGAACCCGGCCGCCTTCGGGATTGAGCTTGAATCCGTCCCCAACGAGCCTTATTTCGGCCGGGTCGAAGCGACCCGCCATATGGACGTAAAACTGGCGGCAAGGCTTGCTGAAATTTCTGTGGATGAGTTTAAAGCGCTTAATCCGGGCCATAATCGGCCGGTCATTAATATTGACGGGCCTCGTACGCTGCTTCTTCCAGCGGAAAAAGTGGAGGTCTTTATGGAAAATCTGAAAGTTCATGACAGACCCTTGGTATCGTGGCAAGCCTACGAGGCAAAAAAAGATGAGACGATAGAAAAAATTTCGATTCGATATGGGATCAGCGTCGGGCGACTGAAGGAGATCAACGATATTGAGACGGGCGGCGCGATAATGGCAGGACAAACTTTGCTCGTTCCCCGTAACGGAAGTGCCGAAGGGATGGATATTTCTGTTATGAGCAACAAACCCGCCACGCCGAAAATGCTCGAACACAATTTCGTCTACGCCGTCAGGAAAGGCGATTCACTTTTGGGCATTGCCAAACGTCATGACGTCACGGTAGGGCAAATAATGTCATGGAACGGTGGCACAGGCCGTCTGCTGCAAATCGGCCAGAAGCTCACGCTAAAGCACAAGTTTGTGGATAAAACAGCGCTACCTGCTACTGAGGCAGGACCTACTTTGCCGGAAAAAAAACGCATGTGAGCGTGCATGTAAACGTATTGCCCGGCACTCGATGCGTCGGATTCATACGAACCAAACCCCACTTAAAGGACCAAAACGCGCCAGGAAGAGATTGCCAGGTGCTAGAAACAAAAAGCCACGAAGCGCGGACTCAACTCTCTATATAACTCAGAATAAGGCTCTGCTTGAGCAGTCTCGCCATGAGGCGGCGCTATCAGCCTAAGCCGATCAGTAGCGTGGCCGGTTGCTGTCCTGACAGTTCCAGACTTTGCTGATCCAAAAAATCCCGCTCTTACGGGAGGGTTCAGGAGCTCACCGAACGCTCACTGAACGGAAGGTTTATCACTCGTATTGACTCTTGAAACAAGCTCGGACTGGCCCTCGAAATAAGCTGCAGCGTCAAGAATGGGCTTGGGGTCGCCGCCTTGTCGGGCGACAATCTCTGCCGTCTCTTTATAGCCCTTCGCCAGCGATTTTGCCTGCTTGGGAAACAACGGTTCTCCTGTCTTTAGCTTGAAGTCATTCGCCTTTCGTATCTTCTTTCTAGCCTCGTCACTGGCTTGCTGAGCTGCATTATCAGTTTTTTTCGATGCCGTCTGTGCCGCCACCGGGGTTCCTGCGACAATGAAAATGGAAAGCGCAATAACCAGCAGGATGCGAAAAGCCGAGAAGCGGTGCATACTCATTGAGTTAGCCCGCGGTCGACAATATGCGCCGTAGAGTTTGTGCCCACGTTAACAGCGCCGATAAATTGGCCTCCGTACAACTCTCCGCCAGAGAGTCCCGTGACATGAAGGTTCGGTACCGCTTTGTTTGCAGACAAGATAATCTGATTGGTCGTGCGATTCCATTGCGCATGGATAATCGCAGACTTGACGTTGAGAGTTTCCGCGGTACCGTCACCGATCAGATAATATGGTAAATTCCTGACGGGTAAATTAAACAGTTGTTCATATTCCACGAAAACCGCATTGAGCCAGTCAAATTCCAGCGTATTACCGCTTTCGTCATATCTAGCCAAGTTCGCCTGATGGAAAAAATGAGGCCACCTGCTAAATGTCAGCATATGTCGTAATGCCATATCTGCTTCCACCATGAGGATTTCAGCATAATTCCGGGGAGAGCAGATAGCTTCGGGTATTTCACATGGATTTCGTCCCGCATTAACAAATCTCCCATTGTAAATATAGTTGTACTCATCTTCCAACTGGGATGGATTCGTCACGTTATAAAAAATATTGGTTGGCCAGCGTGGCAACATCAGTCGATCCGTTCCGCTACCATCTTCGTACTGAGCGATATATTGTTCGACGTTCTCAGCCCGCTGCGATGCGTCGGCGCCGAGATACTCCACGCCCACGCTGGCGGCCGCTTCAAGGAATAACGGATTGGCGCCACCCGCATCAAATGCTATGTCATCAGCTTGAACGTCAAACATATCAGGGTGCAAAGCAGGATCCTCCGTGCATTTGCGGTCTTTCAAGCCCGAGTGGGCGCCGCTTATCAGTACTCGGTTGTTTTGACTTCTTTCGGGAAGATCCAGAAGCGCCCAAACCGCCTGGTTCTTGGTAATTTCCGCGCGGATGGCCGCGACGTTGGTAAATCTAGCCTCATCACAGGGAGCATCCGCTGGAATCGGCGCCTTATCCAAATCCGCATGAGTGAAGGTATGGTTGATAAAACGAAAATCACCTTTGTTGGCGACCACCGCCGCAACTAGGTCTTCCGTCAGGTTTGCGGCCAGCGGCGCCGCTTCTGGATCGACAACCGCGCCCGAACCGTTGAATGGAAAATCCAGCTTGAAATTACCGGCTAGTGGATGTGCGGCACGAAACGCTTGCTGTCTACGCACTGTATTGTTGATGTCAGCGCCGTTCAAACGAAAGGTCATGACGGGATGTTCTTTCTTGAGAGCGGGATCCCATAATTTACTGCGGCGAAACAAGTCGTCCATATGGGCAGCCATATAGACAAAGCGTGAACCCACGAATATGCCTTGTGTCACCCAGTTGATGAACTCGTAGGCCAAAACATTAGAATGGACCAGGAACGACGCGTTCGTGATAGTCGAGATCATAACCTCGCGTACAGGCGTTGCCTGGGAAGGCAGCATGTATTGCACGATCGATATCAACGCCTCGCCATTTCGGGTTCGCAGAATGGGATCAACGTGCGGCACAGAATTATCCCGCAGGCCGCTGGCATCATTTCGAGGGTTGGCCGCGAAGGCAAAGTCTGTAATTGAAAACGGACTCGCCCGGTTCACGTACTCAAAAACCTCCTTGCTATAGGTGGCAGGCACCGTCCACTTGGCATCGAAGTCATTGCCGCTTGACGAATAGACAAGACCATAATCCAGGTAAACCCCATGAGGAGGTTGCGGATCCGTATAAGTGGCTGGCCATCCTGACAGCACCGCCTCGCGTACGCCAAAGTTTTTCTGGTAATTATGCAGTATGTCCCATTCTGATGGCGTGAAGTTGGGGACCAAATCGGCGTCGGAAAGGATAACGCCGTTATAGTTTCCTACACAGCCCGCATCCTCAGCCTTGCAGCCGACGCCGACCGAAGATGAGGCAAGCATGGCCGCCGTTAAATCCTGTTTCTCGGCATTTAACACATCGTATGGCACTCCCATTTCATCAAGGACAGGCTTTATATAGGCGAATCCCAGATCTTCGGCTACCTCACCTGTCGTGATTACCAGTATTCTCAGCTTGACGGCATTATCAGAAAACGCGGGTGGCGCCACAGCAGCTAAAGCCAGCCACATGGCCGCTGAAAGCAGCGGCAGGCGTTTTATGCTCAGACTCTGCTTCATCAATGAAATCTCCTTATCGCAGACGAAAACCAAAAGAGTTCGATGAATTTCTCAAGATTAAAGATTGATTCTGTCCATCAATCTCACCTCCATCGCCACCCCTTAATCGACAATAAGTCGCGCACTCACATTTGACAAGAAAACCTATGCCAGATTCTCCTGCATTACAATAAATGATAACCGGCTATTATATTGCTCTGCTCAGCAGGAAGAAGAAAAAAAGAGAAGGAAGTCCACTGAGCAAAAACCTGGATATGTCCGCGTAAAAGATATAGTTCGCACTCCCGTTCTGCATCCTTTAAAAAGGAAACTTAACGAGCAAGCATTGGCCAATAAACATTGGTATCTACCGACAACTCCAATTTTCGAGAAGACTTCTGATACCTATCCTGATGCTTTCGGCCACTTTTACGCGCGATAAGGAGACCAATCAGGCCAAGCGCAAAGAGCGCTAATGTCGACGGTTCAGGAACAGCGCTAATTTCATTGGGGATGATTCCGCCCTCGCCCTGATTTCCGTTTCCACCGGTGCCGCTAATGCCGAAACCACCACCCACACCCCCGCCATCCGAGTTATCAAAATCGAACCAGCTATCGGCATCCCCGTTACCTCCAATACCAGTACCAGGGTTAGTACTGTCAGAACCTGTACCGGCACCAGTGCCTCCTGCGTGGCTTTGACCAGTACCACCACCGCCTCCGCTTCCACCAAGGCCGGCGCCACCGCCACCGAAGTCGCCACTATCCACAATGCTCTTATGGGGATACAAGCCAGCGCTTCCGCTACCCCCGGGCATTAAGTCTCGGCCCCTGCCACTCCTGCCAGAACCGCTACTGCCGCCCGACCCAATCTCTTCGGGGCAAAGACTTCCTCCTCGCTTGTGCGACTGCTCCTGCTGTGGTTGCAGGCAACCGTCTCGCGAACTTTGCCGAACTATTGCAGGCGCCACAGCCGGTGAGGTTTTCCGAATAAATGCCTGTGAATTTTTTTCGACTGTTAGCGGATCCTCTAGTGAAATGCCCAACATGGCAAAAAATTCATCTGCGGCATTTTTGTCTTCACTTGATCCGACAATGTGAGTCACGTCGATGAGATCAGCCAACGGATGGTCCAGGATGAGAAAACTCGCCATATCAAGACCCGGTAAATCGCTTCCAAAAACCGAGTGGAAGCCATAAAGTATATCGATTCCGCCCGGATAATTAGCCGACGGCGCAGCATTCGCGGCAGTGTGCTGGTTCCACAAGAGAGGATTTGCAGGTATCCGAACATCATCAACCCCCGTGCTGATCCTGGTGAGATCGCCGTATTGCGCGTCATAGGCATCCCCATCCAAAGAAGGCGCAAGGTCGAGCTGAAATATGGGAAAAGCATGGGCGTTTGCAGAAAATAAAAGTATTAAAAATACCCCTGCTCGCAAGAAAATTTTTATGCTCACTTTACGCGTACTCCGATTTACAGATGCTCTCTGATAACTGAGGTAAAAACTTGAAGATCAGCGCGGTCCGGGCAGTGCGATCAGCAGTTCAAGCCCAAGAAAAAAGCCTTTCAAGTCATGTGCGCATCGTAACAACCTCGGCAGTAGGGTCAATTGGACCTTGGTACACCTTCAGGGCGCAAATGGATCATTACGTCCCGAGTTCAAGGACAAATTGGCGCTCCATCCTATCGGCGAGCAGGAAGCACGGACGAAGCCGGTGAGGGCAGGAAGGAAAAAATTACCGGTGAATCTCGGGCAGGAAGATATGTTCTGACGGACGTGCAGGGTGGAATCGAATAACTACGCTGAAGAAGTGCGTGGTAATTGACCACTCGCTCTTCAGGAGGCCCGGTAACAAAACCGCAGCCCATCCAGCATGGGTGATCGGAACCACATCAATACGCGCCATGATAGCAAGACGTACCGGCTATTTGATGACGTCACCGCGACCTGTCGCCAAAAACGAAGATTGGACGACTATGATAGTGATACGGAGTCACTCAGGAAGGGAAATCCTGACCTGGCGAACCTACCTGCTCGTCATGGACAGTTGCGGCAAATGTGGGAACTATGACAAACGTCCCATCCTGCCGCTTTGGTAATCGGTAATCGCCTGTCTGATTTCCTCTGGCTTGTTCATAACAAAAGGGCCGCTTCCCACAATTGGTTCGTCGATCGGTTCACCGCAAAGCAGCAGCGCTGTTGCGTTTTGTGCGCTATCAATGCAAATCTGGTCGCCAGCCCGATCAAACAGACCAACCTCCCCCGCCCGGATCGTTTCAGAACCAATCACGTTCACCGACCCTTTGAGCACCACCAGCAACGTGGTGTACCCTTCGGGTGTCGGGAGGCAGAATGACTGCTCACTCGCCAAACGAAGATCCCACACATGAACCGGCGTAAACGTTTGCGCCGGCCCCCTTATACCGCCAAACTCGCCAGCGATGATGCGCAGCGTTCCATAACCGCCGGGGAGATCCAGCGCGGGGATCTCCCTATTCGATATGCTTTGATAGCGCGGTGAGGACGTTTTGTCTTTTGCGGGCAGATTGACCCACAACTGCGCCATTTCCAGCGTACCGCCTCGCCGGGCAAAATCACCACCGTGAAATTCTTCATGAACCAGGCCGGACGCCGCCGTCATCCATTGCACATCACCCGGACCAATAGTGCCACCGCTGCCTGAGCTGTCGCGATGCTCCACCTCGCCGCTATATACGATAGTTACCGTCTCGAATCCGCGATGCGGATGTTCGCCGACACCAAGGCGTTTTTCTGTTGGCGGAAATTCCATCGGACCAGCATGATCGAGAAGCAGAAAAGGGCTGATCATCGGCCCCAGGTTCGAATAAGCGAAAAGTGTTCGTACGGGGAAACCGTCGCCAACCCAGTGCTGCTCTCCCCCTCGCTGGACACGCGATAATTTTTTGGTGGATTTTCCAGCTGCTACTTCAAGTATCCTCATGACATTCTCCCGCTTCAGGTTGAATAGTAGGTTAATGGGAAACTGACCTGGAAAACACATTCAGGACAATTACGCCAGCGACGATAAGCGCCAGTCCGAGCATAGCGAAACCATCAAGCGTTTGCCCGAAAGCGAGCCAGGCAATAAGCGTGACAAGCACGATACCGGCGCCAGACCAGATAGCGTAGGCGACTCCAACGGGGATTGTGCGTAGGGTAAGAGACAGGAAAAAGAAGGCAGCGGCGTAGCTGGCTACCACTACAAGGGACGGCCACAATTGCGTGAATCCGTTACTCGACTTCAAAGCGGAAGTCGCAATAACTTCACTGATAATTGCGATAGAAAGGAAAAGCCATTGCATTGCCGGCTCCTGCCTGATCGGCGTACGGAATTGACTTTATTAACATCATACGCCAAGTGGCGACATCGGCGATAATCGGAACGCCACCCAGATGCTTTATGTGCGTCACCGTACCGACCAGATTTTTGCTCCTCAATAACGTTCAAAAATTCAGACGCGCGGCTGCTGGAAATCATAATCCATGAGTTGCAAGCCGACAAAAAATAAGCAGAAACTACAGACTACCTCATCCTCGATCAAGACTCTAAAAAAGGGAATACCGTGCCACATCTTTCTATCATCGCCGCAACGTTGTTGTTATTTACATCAGTGGTCAACGCTGCGGTAACCGAGGACGCTTATATTGCCGGTTATGCCGCTGGGATTCTCAAGCATGGTTTCAAGGTCGAAATACCGACGTTGATCGTGCGGGAAGGCATCATTACAGTTCCGGCGAATAAACTGACACCGGACAACCGTATCTCGATTGTGCAGGCACTGTCACAGATTCCGGGAGTCACTGCGGTGACGGTGTCTGAAAGTATTGCCGGTGGTTCCGCGCAGCGCGATGCATTCAAGCCTATTCAGCAACGCGCCGCCACCTCGCAGGAATCGGGACCGGAAGAGGCAGTTGCAAGTGAAGGAGTGCCCGCAGCGGGTCCAGCGGTTCTCGCAACCGGAATGCTGCCTGAAGGTCATCTGTTCAAGCCATTGCTGGCTGATCCCCGTTGGGCTCATTTCTCCGCCGCATACCGTAATTATGTTGGAAACAACATTGATGGAAATAACAATGGCGCTGTCAGCTTCGGGGAAACGATTCCGTTCTACCGCTCTAATTTTGGAAACTCCACGGTGCAATGGGAAGCCGGCCTCCAGGCTGCCGTCTTCAGCGACTTCAATCTCGGTGCGCCCTCTGCGGATCTCATCAATACCGATTTTATAGCTTCGGCCTACGGAAGTATGCGAGCGGGCAACTTTTCGGCTTTCGGCCGCGTCTATCACCAGAGCTCGCATCTTGGCGACGAGTTTTTGCTGCGCAGGTTAACCAATTTCGAGCGGATCAACCTTAGCTATGAAGGAGCCGATCTCAGGCTGTCGTATGAGCTCCCGTATGGACTACGAGTCTACGGCGGAGGAGGAGGCATTTTTCACAAGGAACCCTCGACAATCAAACCTTGGTCAATACAATATGGTGTCGAGTTCAGAAGTCCCCGGCGAATCGAGCTTGTATCAATGCGACCGATTGTAGCGGTTGACATCAAAAACCATGAACAGAATGACTGGAACGCCGATGTATCCGCGAGGGCGGGCGTGCAATTGGATCACTTCCAGGCATTTGGTCGGAAACTCCTGTTCCTGGTAGAATATTTTCACGGAAATTCTCCCACCGGGCAGTTTTTCAGACAAAGGGTCGACTATCTTGGTTTTGGCGCGCACTACCATTTTTAAACCCTGGCCGGCAAATGCTGCATGGATGCACTTCCACTTCCTGGCAACTGCACTTCAACCTGATTACTCGGTGGGACTATTGCTGAGCAGGTCGATGAGCTCTGACCGCAGCGTGCTCCGGTAGCGGCTGTTCCAAGATTTCCTACGCATGTCCAACACCATTCAGCGGGCCTATCCGTCGCATGCTTTCGATGCACTGCTCCGGCATGGCTTCCATCCCGTACTGGCTCGCGTCTATGCTGCGCGTGGTGTCGAAGAGCCAGCGCAACTCGAGGTGGATTGGTCCCGGCTAATCCCATTCAGTCGCCTGAAGAATATTTCACTAATGGCGCGATTTCTTGCCGAGGCAATCCTGGCTCGAAAACGTCTCCTGATCGTAGCCGATTATGATTCGGACGGCGCCACCGCTTGCGCCGTTGGCATCCGCGCTCTGAGGCAATTCGGCGCGGTAGTCGATTATCTTGTCCCCAACCGCTTCGAATACGGTTATGGCCTAACACCGGAGATCGTGCGTCTTGCAGCCGGCGCCGTAGGCGCAACGGCAACCGGCGGGACAAGCCGTCCCGACATACTGATCACGGTGGATAATGGGATAGCCAGCGTAGAAGGCGTAGCTGAAGCCAACCGTTTCGGTATGCAAGTGCTTGTTACCGATCATCACTTGCCCGGGGATGAATTGCCGGATGCCGCAGTGATCGTGAATCCAAATCAGCCCGGCTGCGATTTTCCCAGTAAACATCTCGCCGGCGTCGGCGTAATGTTTTATCTGATGCTGGCGTTACGGGCAGAGTTGCGCGCAAATGGAGTTTTTCGCGCTCCTCAAAAGGAACCTAATCTTGCCATCCTGCTGGACCTGGTCGCGCTGGGCACCGTAGCCGATGTCGTAAAACTCGATGACAACAACCGGATTTTAGTACACCAGGGTTTGCAGCGTATCCGCAAGGGGCGCGGCTGCGCAGGCATCAACGCTCTCCTGCAAGTTGCGCGACGGGATTTTCAGCGCGTATCCGCCTACGAACTGGGTTTCATGTTGGGGCCGAGATTGAACGCAGCGGGACGGCTCGACGACATGTCGCTAGGCATTGAGTGTCTCATTACAGACGATGCATCCCGCGCTTCGCAAATTGCCCTGCAACTCGATACGCTTAACCGCAAACGCCAGGAAATCGAGGCGGATATGCAGGATAGTGCGTTAACGATGCTGGAGAATGCTCTCCTTCCGGTACCGGCTCCCCAATCACAACACCCAACTATAAAGGCGCTGCATACCCATAGCCTGAGCCTGTTCGATCCAAGCTGGCATCAAGGCGTGATAGGCATACTTGCCTCGCGCATCAAGGATAAGTTCCATCGCCCAGTCATCGCATTCGCACCAGGCAGCAATGGCGAATTGAAGGGTTCGGGGAGATCCATTACGGGATTTCATCTAAGGGATGCACTGGATCTCGTTTCAAAACGCTATCCGGGCCTTTTGCTGAAATTCGGCGGCCATTCAGCCGCGGCTGGGCTGACCATACTTACCGGTGATTTCGAAAAATTTCGCGATGCGTTCGAGCAAACTGCGCAGGCGCTGCTCGCGCCGGCTGATCTCAAGCGCATTATTGAAACCGACGGTGATCTGGACGAATCCGAAATGAATCTGGAACTGGCACGGCATCTTACGGAACAGATATGGGGTCAGGGTTTTGCGCCGCCCACATTCAGTAGCCGCTTTTGTGTGGAGGATCAGCGTGTGGTTGGGCAAAGACATCTAAAATTAAAACTGAGGAGACAGGAAATAAAGATCAGGGATGGCGAGCGAATGAAGCCGAATATTCTTTATGACGGCATATTATTTTCCCACGCAAGTCCTCTTCCAGATGTCATAGAGGCGATTTACCGGCTACAGATAAATGAGTTCAACGGCAGTTCCACCTTGCAATTCATCCTGGAGCATTGGTTTCAGCCTGTGCCTGATGCTCAAGTTACGCTTTCTCAAGAGCGATGAACCTGATACGCCGTTTTTTATCGCACCGTATTTCTGCCGGAGGGGGATGAAAGAAACATACTTTCGCAGCCAGCCATCCGTCTGCTGGATATACGGCGTTATAACTGTCATATAATGTCTCTCTTTTTTATGTGGAGCGCGGTGTTTATTGGCCGCGGCTATTGAAAACAGTACAGATGCCATTCAAGTTGACTATTCCCCAGTCCGGTTCGATGATCCGCTATGGTCATTTCGACGGTTCCGGTGATGCCCTGGCTCTGGCAAAACTGGCGCAGGAAGCAAAACCTATCGCCATCATCACGGCAAGCGCGCTCGCCGCGCAAAGGCTGCTGGAGGAAATCCCTTTTTTTGCCCCCGAGTTGAGAACACGGCTGTTGCCGGACTGGGAGACTTTGCCCTACGATACCTTTTCACCTCATCAAGATCTCGTTTCCGACCGGCTTGCCACGCTTTACCAGCTCATGAGCGGCGCCTGCGATGTGCTGATCGTTCCTGTCACGACCGCGTTATACCGAATGCCACCGCGAGAGTATCTGGCAGCGCATACTTTTTTTCTCAAGCGGGGTGAAACGCTTAATCTGAACACGCTACGCGGCCAAATGACTTTGGCGGGTTACAGCCATGTAACCCAGGTGCTCTCGCCGGGTGAATACAGTGTGCGCGGCGGGCTGGTAGATCTGTTTCCAATGGGTAGCCCGCTGCCCTACCGGATCGATTTGCTGGATAACGAAATTGAAACCATCCGTACGTTTGATGTGGATACGCAGAGAAGCGTCTATCCCGTCACGGAGATACGATTACTGCCGGCGCGTGAATTCCCTCTCGACGAAGAAGCCCGCAGTCGTTTTCGAGGTCGTTTTCGCGAAAATTTCGAAGGTGATCCATCGAAAAGCCGCGTCTACAGAGACATAAGCAAGGGCGCTGCGCCTGCGGGCATCGAATATTACCTGCCGCTTTTTTTTGAGGATACCGCGACAATCTTCGATTACTTGCCGCAAACGACGCTGCTATGCCTGCACCATGAACTCCACCCGGCAGTGGAAAACTTCTGGCGCGACACCCAATCACGCTATCAGCTTTTGCGAGGCGACAATGATCACCCATTGCTGCAACCGGGAGAATTATTTGTCACGACGGAGGCTTTCTTCGGCGCGCTGAAGCCCTACGCGCGCATCGAAATCCCATCCGATGCTCAAACCTCGAAAGCCGAGACTCAAAGTTGGACCCGCTCGCTACCACCTCTTCAGATTGATCGCCGCGCTGACAATCCAGCTGAGAAGCTTGATATATTTATCGCAGAATTCGCCTCTGAGTTCACCTTTCCCGCCGGGCGAACATTGCTATTGGCAGAAAGTCTCGGCAGGCGAGAACTGATTGCAGATCATCTGAAACAGTATGGGCTCGATACCGATATCTGCGATAGCTATGCGCAATTTCGGTCAGGCGACAAACCTTTCATGCTTGGTGTGGGGCCCTTGCACAACGGTTTTATATTCCGTGGCGAAGGAACAGCCTTCATTACCGAAAACGAGCTGTATGCAAGACATTTGCACGGCCGTCGCGAACGTGATTCGCGCAAAACTTCCGCAGTGGCCGATGCGATGCTGCGCGATTTGTCCGAGATCAAATCCGGTGACCCGGTTGTGCATGAGCAGCACGGCATTGGCCGTTACCTCGGACTGGTAAGCATGGATATGGGAGAAGGCGCAACAGAATTTCTATCGCTTGAATACGCCGGTGGAGATAAGTTATATGTACCGGTTTCGCAACTGCACCTTATTGGACGATACAGCGGGGCGACGCCTGAAGCTGCGCCGCTGCATAAACTCGGCAGCGGCCAATGGGACAAAGCCAAGCGTAAAGCGATGCAACAGGTACGCGATACCGCTGCGGAACTGCTGAATCTTTATGCTCAGCGTACCGCTCGTGTGGGCCATGCGTTCAGGCTCAGGCAGCATGATTATGAAGCATTTGTTGAAGGTTTCGGGTTCGAGGAAACGCCCGATCAGGCCGCCGCGATCGATGCGGTAATCGAGGATCTGGCTTCGGCCAAGCCCATGGACCGCCTGATCTGCGGAGATGTTGGTTTCGGCAAGACCGAAGTGGCGTTGCGAGCAGCCTTTGTCGCTGTTGCGGATGGTAAACAGGTGGCTGTACTGGTACCCACCACGCTCCTGGCTGAGCAGCATTTCCAGAACTTTTCCGATCGCTTCAGCCTGATTGCGAACGAATGGCCAATCAAAATTGCGGAGCTGTCGCGTTTCCGTTCGCCGAAGGAACAAACCCAGGCGTTGGCAGGGTTGGCTACCGGGCAAATCGACATTGTCATCGGTACGCATAAACTGGTCCAGAAAGGAGTGAAATTCAGTAACCTGGGCCTGGTCATCATCGACGAGGAGCATCGCTTCGGTGTGCGTCACAAGGAGCAACTGAAAAGTCTGCGTTCTGAAGTGGACGTGCTGACGCTCACCGCCACACCCATTCCCCGCACGCTTGCCATGTCGCTGGAAGGTCTGCGTGACTTTTCCGTAATCGCTACCGCCCCGCAAAGGCGGCTCGCCATCAAAACTTTTGTCAATCGTTTTTCCGAGGGCATTATTCGCGAAGCATGCTTGCGCGAATTAAAACGCGGCGGGCAGATATACTTTCTGCACAACGAAGTGAGCACCATTCAACCCATGCATGACAAGCTTGCACGGTTGTTGCCGGAAGCGCGCATAAATATTGCCCATGGGCAAATGCGCGAACGCGAACTGGAACATGTGATGAAGGATTTTTATCAACAGCGCTTTAATCTGTTGCTTTGCACAACCATCATCGAAACCGGTATCGATGTTCCCACCGCCAATACCATCGTCATCAATCGCGCGGACAAATTCGGTCTGGCGCAATTACATCAGTTGCGCGGACGCGTAGGCCGCTCCCATCATCAGGCGTACGCTTACTTATTGGTGCCGGAGGAAGAGGCGCTTGGAACACAAGCCAGAAAACGTCTGGAAGCCATCCAAGCCATGGAAGAGCTGGGCGCGGGTTTTTATCTCGCCATGCACGATCTGGAAATTCGTGGCGCTGGCGAAGTACTGGGGGAATCGCAAAGCGGCGAGATGCAGGAAATCGGCTTCACTCTCTATGCCACTATGCTTGATGCTGCGGTTCGATCATTAAAGGAGGGCAAAGAACCCGATATGCAGCATCCCCTGGGCGTTGCAGCCGAAATAAACTTACATGTTCCCGCGTTGCTGCCTGATGGCTACTGTAATGATGTACATGAACGCCTGGTACTGTATAAGCGCATGGCGAACTGTACAAGCGATGATGGACTGGATGATATTCAAATAGAATTGTCGGACCGCTTCGGCCTCTTGCCGGACCCCGTCAGAGCACTGCTGGATTGTCATCGCCTGCGTGTTGCAGCTACGCCATTGGGAATTACGCGCATTGAAGCAAGTGCCGACTCCATCCAGGTGCAATTCATCCCCAACCCGCCGGTTGATGCCGCAAAAATCGTCGCGCTCCTTCAGCGCAGCCGCGATTATGAGCTTTCCGGTCCTGATCGCTTGAAAATAAAAGCACGCATCCCCGAAGTGAAAGAACGGGTAACGCGGATAAAAAGCTTGATCACTGAGTTGAATGGCTGAAAATCCAGTTGCGATTTGACGCGGAGTCGACTATGCGTTTTGGTATTCCTTCAACTAAGTACCATTAGCCAAGTATTGTTGATGATTACGGCGTTTCCCTTTTTTTACAAAAATAAATAGATGCCCAATTGCAGCTTTTCAGGATAATCGCCCTTCATTCGGACATAACTTGTCCGTTAATAATCGTTTATGCCGGAAAACTATCCTGATGGCGTGGCTAAGGAGTATTAAAAGCAAACTTGTTGTGTTTGCCATGATGGCCACACTCATCCCGTCGTTAGGGCTGGGGTTGTTGTCCTTTCGACAAAATGAGGCGCAGATAAGCGATAACGTAACCCGTGAACTTCGCGCCATGACAAATTATGCCAGCCGCGAAATAAAGCTCTGGATTGATAAGCGTGTCCATGAAGTACACGTAACATCCACGTCCAATGTCGTCATAGACGGTTTATCGGCAATTAGCCGCCCCGAAGAGAGCTTACCTGGTGGAAATCCGCAAGCCCTCGCACACTATCTGCGATCGGTACAGGGAAAACTCGACACAATACTGGAACTGACTGTCGTGGATGCGACGGGTAAAGTCGTGGCGAGCAGCACGCAAGCGCCGGCCAGAGTCACACTCCCCAAGGATTGGCCCCAAAGTTCCCTCACAGAAGGCCTGGTGATTGCACCGCCCCGCTGGAATACGGGATATGCTACCGCCACACTTAGCGTTGCGGTTCCGGTATTGTCCTACGACAATCTATTGATGGGCGCGTTAGTGGCCGTGCTTGATCTTCACGGCTTGCAGCCCCGCCTGAAAAGTGCGATAAAATCTCCATCGGGCGAAGTGATCCTGCTTGATTCAGACGGCAGAGCTCTCGCCAGCAGCCAGAACGACACAGATAAATTGCAGCAGCTGGATCCTTCGGTGCTGCGGCACTTGCTCGCGCAACCGGGCAACTCCATGGCCTTTCAAGGCCTCACACATCGCAACGTGATCGGGTTGGCTGAGGTATCCGCGGAGCCGAGGGTCACCATTGTGGCAGAACTCGATCGCGCTGCAGTCTATGGCAAATGGATAGAACTTCGAAATATGTTTCTGGGGCTGGTAGGCGCACTGGTTCTGGTAGTGGCAGCCGTGGCCTTCCAGATGGGCCGTTCAATTGTCGTGCCGTTGCAACGGCTGATCCGTGCAGCGGACCGCATTGCCGGGGGCGACCTGGAGGTACGGCTTTCTGCAAAACGAAATGACGAACTCGGTCGCCTTACAGTGGTATTCGATCAGATGGCGGACCGGTTGCGCCAAAGCCACGCCGAGATTATGGCCGCTAATGAAGCCATGCAGCAACAGAATCAGGTGCTGGAGACGCTTTCCATCACCGACAGCCTTACCGGCCTGTACAATCGCAGTAAGCTCGATGCCATTCTGGCCGATGAGCTAGCGCGCTTTAAACGCACCCAACGGCAGTTTGCATTATTAATGCTGGACATTGATCACTTCAAGACATTAAACGATACCCACGGCCATATCACCGGCGATGAAATTCTGCGAAGCGTCGCCCGGATACTTCTTCAGTCTGTCCGTAGTATCGACTATGCAGCACGCTACGGGGGTGATGAACTTATTATTATTCTGGTTGATACTTCCGCAGACCTGGCCGCGAAAACTGCGGAACGCATCCGTTCACAAGTAGAAAATGCGCAATATGGCAACAACGGCTCGACGATTGCAGTAACGGTGAGTATCGGTATCGCACAGTGTCAACCCGACGACATGACGCCAACCGCGGTGTTCGCCCGCGCAGATCAAGCACTCTATCAAGCAAAGCGGGCGGGTCGCAACAGGCATATAGCGATCATTAATCCTGGTTTGTCCACCGCACCTACTGCTTGCCCAAGTAGGCTTCCACCAGCGTATTGAGTACCCATCCCGACCGCCCGTCGGCCGAGATCAACAGCCATTCGCCCTGATAGGCATCCGCTACCATAAGGGATTCCTTCTTCAATACGCCCAGCACTGCGGCACTTAAACCGGGCTTCTGGCGCAGATTGCTATTGGCAGCGGCACGAAGCGGGAGAGGAACCTGCAACGAGACTGTTATTTGATGCGACTCCGAGCTCTTGCGACCTTGGGTGTTTGTTAGCATGTTGATAAACTCACGAGCCTGCGCGGCATAATCCATGGCGGCGGCATAGTTGTCCTCTGCGTACGATGTAGCGGCCGCATCCAGAAGGCGCGCTGCCTGAGCTTGCAGTACCTGCGCGGAACCCGTGATTGGGGATGACTTAAGGTTTTCCATGACCATTTCAACTTCCGCAATAGTGGAGGCGGCGGCGGGACGTGTAGCCAGACGCCTGAGTTTCACCTGGGCGTGAGCAGCCTTGCTGCTGGTTTCCTGCAATGTCTTTGCCTGGTCCTGCTGCCGGGCTTCCTGGCTGCGGATTTGGGCCTCCTTTTCCGCCACCAACTTCTGCAAGCGTTCGATTTCCTGTTGCTGCACCTCTTTTTCCACAAGCAGTTTTTGCAGGCGCTCGATTTCATGCTGTTCCCCAACACATGGAGACCAGAGGCTGCGGGCAATCTCGGCTTCAGAGGGAGAGGCTTTTGGAAGAATGCTGCATCCCGTCGTGATCACGCCAATAAGCACGAAAATTATCCAGTCCGGCATTTGTCCTGGCTGAAGCTTTGAAAAACTGTAGTGCTCCACTGATCGCTTCAATAGTCCCATGACTCGGTTACTCCGGATCGATCCTGATATTGGTTGAAACAGATATTATCGCTCAGTTCCGGTTTATGTGGTACGCATCACCATTTTCACTGTATGGTCTAGTGCTAGCCAGGCAAAACTCGGCGGCGCGCAGACTTGCTATGCCACTCATCGAACAGGGCAGCAGATATAGCAAGTATGAGTACATCCCCATTTGCTTGATCTTCAGGACCTGTGAAAGCTCTTTTCGAGATCATAAAAATACAAGGCGACATGGGTAGATTGTACCTTCAGCCAGGCATGGATTTTAGGGTATCGGCTAAATCTCCAACCACCGAATAAATAGGCTCCGGCAATTCGATGTAGAAGTTACTAGCGATTGCTGGCAAAATGCTGGGTTGCCAGAAAATATTAGTCCCGCTACATTGGCCTTTTCCGCAGCATAAAACTGCGGGGAACCTGCCTCGTACCGCCCTACAGGTTTACAGAAAGGCGTACAGGAGCGGCTACTCCATCTGTGTTCTCTCTTGAAGCAGTAGCACGCTTGGGCTGACCAGGCTATCTTCCAGCGCTTAAAGGGACTGGAAGCATCTTTAACAATAAATGGAACGGTATATGAATCTGATAATACAAGGGCTTGAAATAGCAAACAGTGATTTGAGAGAGTTGGCGAAACTTGCCGGCGCTAACCTTATCGAACGAATCACAGGCCAGGCGTTTCGGCTGGAAAACGCAACACGCCGCGAGCTTGTTGCTGAATACTGCGCTGATGCCGAACTGGACTTTGCGTTCGTCGAACAAACGGCGCAGCTTTCCGATTTTGGGCTGGTTGCGATGGATATGGATTCTACGCTGCTTGCGATCGAGTCCATTGATGAAATAGCCGACATGCACGGGATGAAACCTCAAGTGTCGGAAATTACACAGAGAACCATGCGTGGCGAAATCGTCTTTGCGGAAAGCTTGAGGCAGCGCACCGCCTTGCTGCAAGGGTTGCACCAGGATGCATTGCAGCAAGTTTACGATGAGCGTGTGCGATTAAGCCCCGGTGCGGAAATAATGCTGCAACGGATGAAATTTGCGGGTCTCAGGACCATGGTCATTTCTGGCGGATTCACGTTTTTTACGGATAGAATAAAAACAAAACTGAATCTCGATTATGCCGCAGCCAACAAACTCGAAATTGCGGATGGAAAGCTCACCGGCAAGGTAATGGGAGAAATCATAGGAGCCTCGGGAAAAGCCGAAGTACTAAAAAGTGTGCGCGAAAAGCTGGGCTTGAGGCGCGAGCAAGTAATCGCCATCGGCGATGGCGCCAATGATCTCAAAATGATGGAAGAGGCCGGGGTCAGCATCGCTTATCATGCGAAGCCCATCGTACAGGAGAAGGCTACTTATGCCATCAACCATGTGGGTCTCGATGGAGTAGCCAATTTGTTCACATGGTCCGCGTCATCCTGATCATGCAATAACTCGTTACGTAAAAATAGCGTTAATAGCTGAACGCAGCTTCCACCAGGAAGGTGCGTTGCGGATAGGGGTGAAAAACAAAGGCCTTGTCATTGTTCAGGTTGGTAATACCGAACGAGAATCGGCTTTTAAGGCCGCTCTGGAACTTGTGCCGATAGCTGGTTTTGAAGTCCATGAAAAAGAAATCGCTCTGCGCGCCAAACACGTCATTTACATGGTCGCGGTTATCCAGATCGTTAAACGAATCGCTGGTATAACGACCGGAGAATGCAATGTCCCAAGCGTCTGTGGCATGGTAAGTGGTGAAGAAATTGGCTCGCCAGTGAGGTAAACGGATGCGTTGTTTACCCGTAAGATTAAAATTACCTGGCGTGCCGGTCGGGTCCGTAAAAATAATGGTGGGACCTTTGTCTACTTTTGCATTCATCCAGGTGCCATTAAACATGAAATCAAATTTTGAACCCAGTATCCGCCGCTGGTCAAAGATAAGCTCAACCCCGGTAGTGCTCGTCTGATCGATATTCTGAAACGAACTCTGCGTTTGAATGCCCGAGGCTGCCAGAACCTGTTGAATGGCGTCCTTGATATCATCGCGAAACACGTTCACGCGGACGTAACCCTTGGGTAGCGCGTATTCAACCATGAAGTTATGGTGTACCCCGTTCTCGGGTCTGAGCGCGGCGTTGGCCGTCACAATCTGGGTTGGCGTACCGATTGATTGATAAAGCTCGGCAATAACGGGGAATCGGTGGGCCCGGCCAAAGGAGTAACGGAGTTTCAACGGTCCAGGCTCATAGCCCAGCGAAACTTTGGGTGATAACGCGGATTCCGCGCGATCCGGTACTGAAGTACTTCCGACAACACCGTTGGACGCCGACCACCACTCTTGGCGCGCTCCTGCTGTTACATCCCAGTCAGGCAGGAAACGATATGCGGATTGGGCAAAGACCGCATGAGTCGATGTCTGACCATCATTGTTCCGGTTGGCCTGCAAGGGGCCGCGAGTGAGCGTGGCGTAGTCCGTCAGATCATACTGCCGAAAGCTTAAATTGTATTGATCAAAATGATATCCGCTCAGAAATGATAGTTTCTCGTTGCCTAGCAGCGCTGGCGTACTTAGCTTGAGGTCATAGTTCAACCAGCTGAATTTCTTGAAATCCTGAATCTGGCCCGCGCCAGTATTTGCGGGATCCTTTGGACTGAAAAAAGCTGAGGCGCGAGTGTCTTTCAGGACATCGAAATGGCTGATGGTCGTGTCGATATTCCAGTTTGGAGTGAGAGCGCCACGTAGCTGCAGTCCTAGATTCAGCGTCTCTCGTTTGTCCTGGCTGCCCCCAAAACCACGTTGCGCGACATCGAACCGGGTCCCATCCAGGGAAGCGTTACCTTCCGTATTGCAGCAGGCCGGCACTGCCCCTCCCCAAAACGGCTGTCCAGTCGTGTCGCTTACGTAGTTGCGGGGACGATTCTGGCTGCGTGTACGATCCTCATACGCCACTGTGAAGATAGCTTGGAGATCCGTAGTGATGTCGTAACCGAACTTGCCCTTGAACAAGTGGGTTTGTACCTTTTCCGGTCCGGTATCGCCATAGATGATGCTGGGCGTACCGCGAGTATCGGGTGTCCGTATGCCACCCGTGACGGGAGTTCCGCCTGGGACATCAAACAGTCCCGTATTGTCGATGAAGTAAGACTGTGGATGGCTCTGCGCTTCAAGACGGTTGTAGGCCAGGAATACTGTAAACCGGTCCTGAATCCGGTTGCCATACGATACGTATTGCCGATCGCCTATGAAAGTTCCCTGATCCGACCCGTAGATCTTGTAGGGCTGAATAAACAGGCTGCTCTCGACATAAAATTCCTGCTTGCGCGGCATGCGCGTTTTTATGTTTACCACACCACCGATGGAGTTGCCGCTATATTCCGCCGAGAAGGGTCCGTAAACGATATCGACGGAGTCAATTTCATTTGGACCTACCAACGACCAGCGCGGCGCGCCGTTAAAGGAAGCCTGCAGAAAATTGTGCAGCGGCAAGCCATCGGCATAGACCATATTGCGCGCGGTTGAGAACATATCCGCACCGCGAATGCCGAGAACACCGTTGGGATCACCGACATAACGCTGCCGGATTTGCAGGCTCGGTTGATATTTCAGGACCTCCTCCGTGGTTTGCGCGTTCTGCAACTCGATCTGCGACCGGGTTACGCGCGTTGACGGCGAAGTATAATGGGTATCACGCTCGGTCTCGCCGGTAACAACCATTTCCTTGAGTACCGTGTCCGGTTCGCCGCCTTGCGCGGGATTATCCTTATTTCCATCCTTGCGCTTGTTCTTGCCGGAGACCTCACCCGCCACTTTCTTGTCGACACCAGGAAGTGAAATGGCGCCGGACGGCACCTGATCCGTATCTTCAGCCGATGAAGCTGGGTTGCCTGACTGCACGATTAACCCGTTGACGGCAACAGCGGAAGGGGATATTTGGGTGGCAATTCCCTCTGTGCGGGGACCCGTATTATCGTGTTTCGGCGGAGATTTTTTTGATTGGTCCGAATCTTCGGCTGCCGAGGCCGGTGATATCCAAAGCAGACCCATCAGGAAAAACGAGAAAGATCTCATATTTATTCTTATATTACGTGATCGCTCTTACTGATAACGATCAACCAGGATCTTTACCAACATATGCTTCAAATGTTGCGTCAGTACTACAATTTATTCCAATCCATTAAAGGCTGGAGCGTCCGGCAGTGATCCGTTCAATCGGTACAATTCGCAGCCCCTCTTTTGCGGTATTCCACACCACCAGCACTTTTTCGCCGTTAATCAACGGTAGTGGATAATCGGTTGCGCCAGCCGAAGACATCAAACGCGTCGGTTCGCTCCAGGAGACGCCGCCATTGACCGAATACATCAACTGGGCGGAGTAGGACTGCCCATCAAATTCTCGCCACGAGAGGATAACGATTTTATCCTTCAAAACGACCGAGGCATGGTTTGCCTGTGCCGCAGGATTACCGATAGGCATGGGCTGGGATTCCCAATCCCCGTCGATATTTTTGTAGAACAACCCCTGGCGCGCCGTGCCATTGGTAAACCAGGCGAGGTGCAGCTTGCCCCATCTGTCAGCCGCCAGGCTTCCGCCATTATGCGGACAGGCATCAACTTGCCATTTGTCATGCGTCGCACGTCTCACTCCACCCTCATCCAAATTTGCGATAGCGAAATCGCGCGTGTTGGTACCGAAAATATTCCGCCAGAGGGCGACAGGTCCATCCTTGGTCCAGGCGAGCGTTATTCGGCAACACTCGCATGTATGTTCGTGAAATCGATGGTTCGGGCCAAAACTTTTGCCGTTATCAAGCGATTTGACTGTATATATCGATGAGCCCCTAAATTTGTCGCCTTTTTCCTTGGCCGCATCCCGATCCCTCGCATCCAGCCATGCAATCACAACCCGCCCGTCGCCATCGATTGCCATCGAATCGAACCGGTGGCTGGTGATGCGCCCATCGTCATTCAGCGTAATGGGTGCGGAAAAGGTCTTACCTGAATCTGTCGAGCGCGCAAACCGGACGTTGCCGGCGTATTTCTGGGGCAAGGACTGCACCCAGGTCAGAAGCACGGCGCCATCGCGCGCAACTGCAATCTTGGGTCGGCTCTCGCCATCAGCCGATATGGCTTCCGGCTCGGGTGTGACGATAACCGGCGTGGAGAAATTAGTTCCGTCGTCGTCCGACCAGGAAACCAGCAGCCGCTGATTCTCGACCCTCGCTATCCATAGCCGTCCATTCTCATCCAGCGCTGCGCCCACCGCCAGCGTAGCCTTTGGAGCATGCGACATTGAATGACTTTGTCCTCCATTAGCTGAATCCTGCTGACCCGCGAGCGCAGTTGCCGAAACGCTCATCAGGAAAATGGATGCAATACGAAGAATCCGGTACATCTTTCGCTCCCATTACAGTGTTGAGGTCGAGAGTAATCTATTTGCCGAAACATGGGAATGTGGCAAATTGTCGCACTTGCTAATCGCGATCTCACGAATCCAAGCGCAGGAAGCGTGATAACAGATTGAAACAATACCTTAAGCATCCGTATTTCTGCATTTCCGGTTATTTCCTCTGCCGCACCGGGGGCAACCCGAACACTCATCCGGACATTTCCCGGGTTTGCTGCCAGCTCCCTGTGGGCCTTAAAGAATCGCAGCGAAAAATTGACCGGGCGAGGGCGGATTTTGGGATTTTGAATGCCGATAGTTATTTTATTGGTCGAAAAAGCAGCGAAATACGAACCGGCCAGACGCTTTTGCAGCCGATTTCGTTTAAGTCCGACAGGCTGCTAATGTTCGTTGATATGCTACTCGTGCCCCACCCACTTCTGCACCACAAGGCTTCCCACCATGTCCCCTTCGACATTGACGGCCGTGCGAAATGTGTCCAGGAGGCGATCGATAGGTAGCAGGATGGCAATGCCTTCGGCGGGCAGACCGACCGATTGCAGTACCACTACCATGGTCACCATCCCGGCACTGGGTATGCCGGGCGCGCCCATTGCAGCCAGCATGGCCGTCACAAATACGATCATCTGTTGCATGAGGTTGAGCTCGATGCCTGCAAGATTAGCGATAAACAAGGCGGCCATTGCTTCGTACAACGCGGTACCGTCCATATTGAGCGTAGCGCCCAGCGGCACGACAAAACCGGCAATATCGCGTTTGACATGCAGATGCTGCTCGACGCAGCGCAAAGTGACCGGCAGAGTGGCGGAACTGGAACTGGTGGCGAAGGCCGTTATCAAGGCCTCCCGCGCCCCACGCCAGAATTTGAGCGGTCTCATGCCTGTAACCAGATAAAGAATCAACGGCAGGACTACCATGCCGTGCAATAAAGTTGTTGTCACCACCACGACTATGAATTCGACCAATGTGGCGAGCAAAGCCGCGTCTTGGGTGGCCGCCAGCTTCAACAGCAATGCCATGATACCGAATGGCGCCAAGCGCATGATCCAGCCCACCAGCATCAGCATCAGCTCCAGCAATTCCTGTAACAGAATGAGAATGTTGGCATAGCGTTCGCCGCCCACCACCAAGGCAATCCCGAGCAAAAGCGCGAAAACCACTACCGCAATCACGTTACCCTCCGCCAGGGCAGTCATTGGGTTTTGGAACAGCGAATGGAGGAAGTGAGCGAAAAAATCGGATAACGCCATTTGCTCGGCTCGAAATCCCTGCATGGCATCCTGAAACATCGCGAGCTCCAGCCCTGCACCGGGACGGACAAGATTGGCGGCAGTCAGGCCCAGCATGATCGCAAGCGCCATGGAAAATATGAAAAAGCCCAGCGTTGCTTTCCATACCTTGTGCATCTGCCTGTGTGCGCGTAAATTGGCAACCCCCACGGCGATGGAAGTAAACACAAGTGGAATCATTACCATTTTCAACAAGTCGATAAACAGTGTTCCGACTAACTCGGCGATATATAACCCGGCCTGTGCGGCTGTAGATTCCTTTCCCAGCAGGGATAACCCCAGGCCCAGCAGGAGACCAGCCAGCACACCAGCCAGAATTTGCGCATTAAGCGATATCTTTCTCATCGGTACGCCACTTTAGTGGTTGATTTTTGATAGACAGGAAAATATTCTTGTTCGAGGATATCATTTGAACGATGAGTGCAAGCACCGACCTGAAAAGGCAGGCAATTTGCGAGCAACAATACCAGATTTTCCGATCGGAAGAAGGTTGGGAGCAAGGCTCAAACAAATTTCATAGATAGAAATAAATCCAGGCTCTTTTCTGAAAATTGCCTTTCGCCATTGCTTTATGAGTTTGCCTCACTGGTGCTTCATATGCGCGAACCATCGCACATATTGGGGGAATCTCCGCGCGCGCTTCTCAGCAGCTATAATCCATTCATGGACATAGGCATGTCTTTTTCAGCTTTTGCGGCACCGTTCGTTGCTTTCATGATCGCGTTCGCGCTGATTTCCTATTTGATCAAGGGCGGCCTTCTCAAAGTGCTGGACTACCCGAATCCCCGCTCCCTTCACAGCAAGGCTGTTCCACGAACCGGCGGACTGGGCTTGATGTCCGGGGCCCTCGTCTCATGGGCGCTTCTCCCCGGCATGCTGCCGTTGTCCATATGGGCAAGCGTTATATTACTGGTAGCAATCTCCTTTGCCGATGATGTCTCCGGCCTACCGGCCTGGGCAAGGTTTCTGATGCATGGAGCGGTTGCAGTCTGGTTCTCCGTAGCAATGCTATCCGATACCCATGGCTGGATGGTCACGGCGATGGCCGCGGTCGCAATTACCTGGATGCTCAATCTTTATAACTTCATGGACGGCTCAGATGGCTTGGCAGGCGGAATGACGCTGATTGGTTTCAGTTGCTACGGCGTGACCGCATGGCTAGCCGGGAATGAGCCGTTTGCCATGATCAATTTCTGCATCGCTGCGGCAGCGGCAGCTTTCTTGTTGTTTAATTTTCATCCCGCACGTATTTTCATGGGAGATGCAGGATCAATTCCGCTAGGATTCCTGGCCGCAATATTGGGTATTATGGGCTGGACAAACGGTAACTGGCCATTATGGTTGCCGTTGCTTATATTTTCACCATTTATTGTCGATGCTTCTGTTACTCTCGCGAAACGCGGTCTGCGCGGTGAAAAAATTTGGGAGGCGCATCGCGAGCATTATTATCAGCACATGGTGCAAAGCGGTTTGGGTCATCGCAATACAGCCCTGCTCGGCTATGTTCTCATGTTAGCCGCGGGCGCCAGCGCAATATGGGCGATGAGACAGCAAACTGCCGTTCAGCTCGGGGTCGGCGTCGCATGGGGTGGAATTTATCTCATCATGGTACTGGTATCCGACAACTATTGGAAACGCCATCCGGGTCGCTCATAGCATGCCTGTACATAAACTTAATATACGCGCGGGAATTGCCTTCATTCACGATCTTGCCGCAGTAATCGCTGCCTGGTGGTTCGCTTATTTGTTCCGTTTCAATTTCGAAATACCTCCTTTTTACCTGGCGGCATTGAAAGAAATCCTGCCATTTACGGTTTTGATACACGCGGCAGCGTTTCTATGGTTCGGTCTGTATCGCGGGCTCTGGCATTACGCCAGCTTGCCCGATTTACGGCGCATCCTCTTCGCTGTATTGGCATCAGCAGCCGCAGTTCCCCTGGCGTTATACCTGTTGCAAGTACACACCGGCGTACCACGTACCGTGTTGCTGCTGGCCCCTATTCTGCTTCTGGTTATCATGGGAGGAAGCCGCCTCGCCTATCGGTTATGGAAGGAGCATCGACTTTATGGACGAAAGAAACTGGAAAAAAATCTCGTCCTGGTGCTTGGGGCGGGAGATGCCGCAGTCGGACTGGTGAAAGAGCTTGCCCGGAGCGTGCAATGGGAAGTAGTGGGATTTCTGGACGATGATCCCGCTAAGCGGGGCTTGATGCTGCACGGCTTCAGGGTCATGGGGCGAATCAGCGAATTACCGGCCGTCGCAAAAAAGTATCGCGTGGATCATGCCATCATCGCCATGACATCCTCGTCGTCCGATCGCCGTAAAGTATACCGCGCCCAACCCGACAGGCGCCAACCGGACCGCCTTCTACGCAATCGGCGCCGGGCGATGCAAATGTGTTCGACCGCTGGCGTAAAGGCGCTGATCGTCCCTTCATACGACGATTTGATCAGCGGTAAAATCACTGTGTCGCAGATCCGCACTGTCGAGCCGGAAGATTTACTGGGCCGGGACTCGGTGATATTGGATAACGACGGATTGCATGGCTTGCTGGCAGGAAAAACTGTTTTGGTTACGGGTGCTGGCGGCTCAATCGGTTCGGAGTTGTGCCGTCAAATTGCGAAGTTCAGACCGGGCCGCCTGGTGCTGTTCGAGTTGAACGAATTCGCGCTTTATAGCGTCGAGCAGGAATTCCAGGCCAATTTTCCGCACATCCCCATGGTATTCGCCATAGGCGATATCAAGGACGCTGCGCGGCTGGCTCAAGTGTTCTTGCAGTACCAGCCGAAGGTTGTATTCCATGCCGCAGCCTATAAGCATGTACCGTTGATGGAGCATGAAAATGCCTGGCAAGCTGTCATGAATAACGTTTTTGGAACTTATGTGCTGGCACAGGCTGCGATCAAGCAGGGCGTGGAAAAATTCGTATTGATCTCGACTGATAAAGCGGTGAATCCTACGAATGTCATGGGCGCGAGCAAGCGCTTGGCGGAAATGGTATGTCAGGCTCTGCAGCAATCCATCTCCATTGCTGGTAACGCCTCTGGAAAAGATGGCTTGACCGACAGGAATCATGTGCCGGGTTTTGTCATGGTACGTTTCGGAAACGTACTGGGTAGCGCGGGCAGTGTCATTCCAAAATTCCGTGAACAGATCGCAAAGGGTGGGCCGATCACTGTCACTCACTCGGAAATTACCCGCTACTTCATGTCTATACCTGAAGCCACGCAACTGGTTCTGCAAGCGGGACTAATGGGGAGGGGAAAGGGTGGCGGAGAAATTTTCGTGCTGGATATGGGCGATCCCGTGAAGATAGCCGACCTCGCAAGAGACTTGATCCGTCTTTCCGGCCTGAGCGAGAGTGATATACAAATTGTATACAACGGGTTACGCCCGGGGGAGAAACTCTACGAAGAGTTGTTGGCAGATGATGAGAACACTTTGCCGACACCCCATCCCAAATTGCGCATTGCCCAGGCCCGCCAGGTCGAGAAACAGTGGCTGACGGAACTGCTGGCATGGATAAACGAGAATCCGGCATTAAGCGATGAGGAAGTCAAACAGGACTTGAAAAGATGGGTTCCGGAATACTCAAGCCAGGAATTCATACAATGATCTCCTGCTTCCCGCGCCATTACCCAAGGGACGACTCAGAGTTTCTGGCCATCACATCCTTTTGCGCATATAAAGCCCGAGCAAGCTTGGCGTAAGCTCCACCTCTTGCGAGTAATTCCCGGTGACTGCCGATCTCGACGGCTCCGCCTCTACCCAGCAGGACGACGCGGTCCGCTTTCTCCATGGTGGCTAAACGATCGGCGATAACAAGCGTGGTACGCTCTTGCACGACGGCATCCAACGCTGCCTGCACATGATGCGCAGATTCGATGTCTATCTTTTCGGTTGCCTCATCCAGGATCAGGATAGGCGAATTTTTAATCAGTGCGCGCGCAATGGCAACACGTAGCCGCTGTCCCCCCGTAAGGTTTACGCCGTGTTCCCCTACGAGGGTTTGCAATCCCTGGGGCATTTTCCGGATGAACTCCGTTGCGTGCGCGGCTTGTGCTGCAGCAGTGATCGTTGCTTCTGTTGCCCGGCCCAGTGCGCCATAAGCGATATTGGCCGCTATCGTATCATTGAAGAGCGTTGTCTTCGATGATACCAACGCAATATTGGCGCGCAGACTGGCCAATTTAAGGCTCCTTAAATCATGGCCATCAAGCAGAATTTTTCCTGATGCGGGATTAATGAAACGCGGCACCAGACTCGCGAGCACAGCGGTGCTTCCTGAAAAACCTACTAATGCCACCATTTCACCTGGCTGTATGGTCAGAGTGATACCCAACAGCGCCGAACATGCGCCGATACCCTGCTGGCCACCTGGCCCGGGATTCGCTTTGGAGCCGCCTTCAAAGCTCTTTTCCTGATCGTGGTGGAAATGGACCTGTTCGAATCGTAATTCGCCGCGCGCACGCTCGACGATAATTGTTCCCATGTCCAGTTCAGGCTCCTGGTCAAGCAGCGAAAATACGCTCTCGACCGCTCCTAGTCCATGCCGCACGACCTCCTTCAGACCGGCAATGCGTTTCACTGGAGAAATCAGCATCAGCATGGCCGCCATGAAAGAAACAAAGCTGCCTGCAGTAATCTCATCGGCAAACGCTTGCTGAGCTGTGACATAAACAATAACCGCCAGCGCTCCCGCAGCGGCTATTTGTATCAACGGTACACGGAGAGAGGCCATAGCCATTCGTCTTTTAGCTAAGCGATGCGCTTCCTCCGCCTTTTCCCTCATGCGCTGGTTTTCATACTGCTCACCGCCGTGAAGCTTGACCACCTGGTAGTTCTCGATGGCATCCTCCAGCACCTGGTTGAGGCTTCCCATTGTTTGTTGGGCTTCCATTGCCATTTTTTGCAGTCGCACCGTGACGAGCCGCGTGATCAGCAGCATCGCCGAGGCCATCAATAACGCCAGCAAGGCAAGCCGCCAGTCGAGATAAAGCATCCATCCCAGCAGTCCCAGAACCACAAGCACATCCTTGACTGCCACCGTTATGACATCGGTAAAGGTACGGGCGACCTGCTCGGTGTCGGATGCGATTCCGGAAACGAGGCTACCGCTCTCGTGACTGGCGCAATAGGGAGCAGGCAAGGTCAACAACTTGGCGAACATCTCCACCTGCAAGTCCAGCACCAGTTTGCTTCCTAGCCCGTTCACCGCATAGGCCCCGATATGGCCGGCCACCGCCCGAACCGCAAACAGGCTGATGATCCCCAGCAGAACGAGCTGCATCAATTCCAGGTTCTTGCCAGCAATAGCGCCATCCAGCATCGGTTGCACCAACGCGACCAGCATAGGCACACTTGCCGCCATCGCAATCATGCTTATTACCCCAAGTATGACAGCGTCCCAATAGGGCGCGACATACCTTATCAAGCGCAGGCATAGTTGACCGCGGGTGGGGATTTGGGTGTTTTGCATGCGCAAGCAGAATCGGGAGAAGATGCACTACCAGGAGTTCTGGCAAAGCCGTATTATGTCATCTGCTTCCATGCGCGATAAGGTGCTTGCGCGGAACATCACTACCAATGATCTCAGTCAAACTGATATTTTACGGTGAACCAGACATTACGCTCGCGAGCGGGTAGCGCATTGAAGCTCGTGCCTGGTGCGTTGCGAATCGCATATGAAAAATATTTTTCGTCGAATAAATTGTTTACTGCCATGCTCAGCAACAGCTTTCTTAGCTGGTGAGTAAACTTGAGATCCACGGTAACGTAATCCGGCATGCGACGCGTGGCTGTATTGGCCTGATCGTTATCAAATACCTGTTCCCCAACATAATTCATCGTCGCAGCGAAACGCGTTGTCGGTGCAAGCCGAATGGTACCGCCCGCTGAAACCTTATGGCGCGGCACCAGCGGAATGATGTTTCCTGAAACATCGACGCCGCCAAAATTCCCCTGACGAAAACGTGCATCACTGTAAGTGTAGCTGCCGGATACATCGATTGCGCTGTTAACAGCCCAGGACGCCTCCAGTTCGAGACCTTGCCGCCGGGTAGGGCGCGTTGCGCCATAGAAAAAGGTTACCGAAACAGTTTTGCAGTTAACGTTGTGCCATAAGGAAAGGAATTCATTTTAGTGCATCGAAGATGATTT